>JAUSQH010000057.1 GCA_030652895.1 Alphaproteobacteria bacterium | reverse complement strand
AACATAGGCCATGCCCGGCAGGCCGGTCTTGACCCGGGTGATGTACTTGCGAAGGAGATCGGGAGAAATCCTCGCCTTTATCCGGAATACAAGCTTCAGGCGTTCTTCTGCTGTCTCCACGGTCTTGGGCGTGAACTGCGCAACATCGGCCACGTAAGAGACGCTTGCCGGAATGATATATTGAGGTGCGGCGTCGAGGATGAGCCGCACATCGGTCCCCAACCGCACGCGCCCAGCGGCAGTTGCCGGCAAGAAGAACGTCATATAGACGTCGCCGAGATCGACCATGTTCAATACCTTGCCGCCCGCCGAAAGCACCTCGCCAGCCTGAGCAACACGGAATTGCACGCGACCATCGCGCGGCGCACGGAGAGCGCTGTCATCGATGTCGGCCTGAATACGCTGGATTGTGGCGCTCCCAGCCTCCACTTGCGATCTCGCCGCGATAACCTGGGATTTGGCGAAGCCGATGGCCGCGTCTGCCGCCGCCATCTGCGCTTGCGCCGCGCTCAGCGCCGCCGTGGCCGCCTGGAACTGGGCGCGTTCGTCATCCAGCTTTTGAATCGGAGCCGCCCCCTTTGGGACAAGGTCTTCGGTGCGCGCCGCGCGTTTCTGCGCGGCATCGAGTTCGGCCTGGCGCTGCGCGATAATCGCCCGAGCGGCTTCTTTTTCGGCCTCGCGCTGCGTGACCAGGTTTTGCGCGCTTTCGATACCAATGGTTGCGCGCTGCAGCTGCGCCTCTGCCTCCCGGAGTTGCGCCGCCAGCACCGTAGTGTCCATCCTGGCCAAAAGTTGACCAGCAGTGACGAAATCGCCTTCGTCGACCAGGACTTCCTTGATCCGCCCGGGCAGCTTCGTGGCAATATCGATCTCCACCGCCTCGACGCGGCCGTTGCCGGCGGCAATCCCCTGGGACAGACCCGCCGGCCGAAATGACTGCCAGGCCCAGACAGCCAGTCCGCCGACAGTGGCGGCAACGGTAAGCCTCAACACCCAGGTCTTGATTGATCTTGTCACTATCGCCTTCCTCCTGCTTAACTTATACCAAATGAAGTCTTTGGCTATGTCCGATGATGAGCAGCCCGGTCGGCTTGGTTTCGCTGATTTGGATCCCGAGGCCGGTCGCGGTTGGACCGCGCACCCCGCTCCATATCGTGCCCCGTAAAATGGTAGCGATGGAGTGACGCGGCGCAAAGGGCGGAAGGCTCATTCCCCGGCAGCGCAGCACAAATGCTGGGGGACGGCTTCTCACGCGATCCGGACGCTTGGCGGTCGCAAGGTACGCCGGTGGCTCCACCCGGGAATTGCCGGTGCTTTCGCTCTCAAAAAAGAAGAAACGCGAAAAATGCGGCTGGTATGACGATGACTGCAAAGCCGACGGCAAGCACGACCACAATCAGCAGCGCGGCATGACCGGAGACTGGGCGGGCCACGTCACTCAAATGACCGCACCTACCTGCAACCAGTGGGGCCGACGTGCAAGAAGGAGCAGCCAGCCTGCGCAAGGGGCTTCGTCCCGCAGGCCGGCCGCATCACGACGCTGTCGGGACGGGCGTTTCCAAGCCAGCCGTCGTGCAGCGGACCGGCAGGTTGCGCGATTTTTTATTCGATGTAATCGCTTCAAACCCGGCCGGAACGCCGAGCGCGTAATTTGCGGGGATGAGGCCGTGCGGGAATCAACGTCTGATCGCTGACGGTCGCTGCCCTTGCGATGTTTAACGGAGGTTCTGCGGGAGGCATTCACGGCACTAGCCTCACAAAAAACTATACTGTATCGTTTATATAATTAACTGCCGAATCTGCAAGGAAAATTTGTGACAAGAGATTCCACAGACACCATCGACGCACACTCACCTCTGCTGCGGTGCAAAAAGTCGGGCGGCCGCCCTACCCGGGAGGAGGCCGCCGCGACGCCCGTTTGCTCGACATTGCAACGACCCTGTTCATGGAACGGGGATTCGACGGCACGTTCATCGATGCGGTGGCGGAAGCTGCGGGCGTGAGCAAGCCGACCGTTTACGCCCGCTACCAGGACAAGCGCAACCTGTTTGGACTCGACAGGCAGAAGATTGAAACATGAAAACGGAATTTCACGGCCAAGCCTCGCCCGTCGAACACTACCTCGGTCAAAGGTACTTGGGGCGAAGTTGGCAGAAGTCGTCTGGATGGCGAAAAACCGGTTTGTTGCCGGATATTGCAAAACGCATTTTGATTGAGACGTGCGCCTGCAGCCTGGAACAGGAATTGAGGGCCTGTGCGCCTCGAATTCGCTCGTTCTCAAAAACTCTGAATAATTTGCGTTATTCTCCGGCGTTAATAGTATTCCTACTTTCGGCTATCGTGGCGTCGGGCTCTTTTTTCCCCTCGGCGAGATTTTGCGAGGCACGGTATCCACTGCGCTGCCTAGCTTACACTTTGTGGTTTTCGGGATCATCTTAATTCTCATGATCAGATTGATGCCGAGCGGTCTCTCCGGCTGGATTGACAAGCGACGTCGTCTGCGTCTTCAATAATCATGGATCAAAAAGGGGGGGCTATAAAAGCCTTCCAATCGGCGCTCCTACAATCCTTGGCCTGGTGAGGGGAGAAGTTTGAAACGGAGGCCGTTCAGATTCTCGCATCCGTTCCTGTTCCCTGATTAAATTTAATCGAGCCTGCCTTTCGAACTCCGATCAGCTTCATCGCTCAGACGACGCCAAGTTCGCGCCTCGCGAAATTGGTGACGCCTTTATAGTCAGCCTTGCCGTTGGGCGCGCGCAGGGGCACGCCGCCGATCAGAATGCGCTTCGGCGTCTTGTACCCCGCGAGGCTCGAGCGAACATGCTTGCGCAAGTCCTCCTCGTTGAACGTCGCGCCTTTCGCCAGCTCGACGATTCCGGTGACAGCCTGTCCCCATTTCTCGTCGGAAACCCCGACTACGAGCGCATCCTCGACAGCGAGATGCGTCTTTAGGACCTCTTCGACTTCCTCGGGGTAAACTTTCTCTCCTGCGGTGTTGATGCAAACGCTACCGCGCCCCAGCAACGTCAGGCTTCCGTCCTTTTCCACGATGCACCAGTCGCCCGGAATTGAATAGCGATTACCGTCGATCGTCCTGAACGTTGCGGCCGTCTTGACGGGATCCATATAATAACCGACGGGGATCGGTTCACCAACGGCGATGATACCTGGCTTGCCGCTGCCGGGCTCAACCGGCTGATCGTTCTCGTCGAACACGCGGCATCGCCCGCCGATCTGGAATTTGGCGGTCTCGACTTCGCCCGCGCTTGTCATGATTGAACTGCCGAACCCCAGGCCTTCCGAGGCGCCAAAGGAGTCCATCAAAGCCACATTAGGCATGTGCTTGAGCAAGCCGCGCTTCACTTCCGTGCTCCACATGACACCGGAGGAGACGATCGAAACGACGCTGGACAGATCGTATTTGCCCGGCGCCTCGTCGAGGGTGGCGAGCATCGGCCGCGCGAAGGCGTCGCCTACGATCGCCATGGAATTGACGCCGCGCCGCGAGACCGCCGCCCAGAGTTCATGGGCGTTGAACGACGGACTTTCCAGGGTGACGATGCAGCCGCCGCCCATCATATTGCCAATGGCGGTGATGAGGCCCGTGCCGTGCATCAGCGGACAGGCCGGCATGAATACGGGCCCCGGCCCGGCGGTCGTGATTGAATCAATGAGCTCCGGCAGCGTCTCGGGAACAGGGCCGAGCACGCGCAGCGCTCCGAGTTGCGATTCCCGCAGGGCAGTGTGCGGCCACATCACGCCTTTAGGCATGCCCGTCGTGCCGCCCGTATAGATGAACAGCAGGTCATCCGGCGAACGTTCGATAGCGAGAGGGGCACCATCGCCGGACGCGACCACATTTTCGTAATTGTCCGCGAAGGGCGCGCTGGACCCGTCTTCGCTTACCTCGATGAAGGCGCTGACTTTAGAGAGCCGATCTTTCAGTTTCACCATGATGTCGCGAAACTCGGAGCCGTAGACGACTATCTGGGCGTCGGAATCGTCCAAAATGTAGAAGATTTCGTCCGCATTGTAGCGGTAGTTGACGTTGACATGGACCAGACGGCTCTTGAAGCAGGCCGCCATGGTTTCGACATATTCCGGACGGTTCCGCATATAAAAAGCGACCTTGTCGCCGTTGCTCGCCCCGCTCGCAAGTAGCCCGCGCGCGAGATTGTTGGATCGCCTTGTCGTATCGGCCCACGTGATGATGCGCTCGCCATGAATGAGGGCGGGCGCGTCCGGCGGCAAAACGAGAGAAATTTTGTCGATAATGTCGCCGAAATTCCAAGCCATCAGTTTCTCCCTTGAAAGAATTCGAACGTCGGCTAGTCGCCGTTTTTTTATATCAAGCCGTTCCGCATCCCACCGCTCGTTATTCGGAGCGCCCCTCAGCAAGACTTTATTCGCTTAGTCCGTCAGTCATCAACTATGCCCGTCTGATGCGTGGATGTTGGCAAAGCGTACCTGTAGCCGACCTTTCATGAATCTGATCCTGACCTACTGTCCCATGCGAACGTTCCCGGGATCGCAACCGACGACGCTATTGAACATCGAAACCCTTTCGTTGGCTGCCGCCTCCGCACGCAACCAGGCATTCGCGGCTGGGGGATGATGTTATCGGCGTCGCCGTGGCTGCATGATCACGCCTGCGTCAGGTCAATTCGTAACTCGTCGCGCTCCCTTTCGATTTGCATGCCGAGTTGACGGTGCCCTACGGAATAATCAAGCTCGCGGTTTCAGCAGCGGGATCAGCAGTTCGACCCAGGTCTTCATCAGTCGCAGGTTCTCCGCCGGATCGTCATTGTACTGATTTTGGATCACCAGCCCGCGCATCATACAGATATTGAGGGTCATGAGTTGGCCGACGTGATCGTCGCTTCCATCGGCTGACTCGTACATCTCGACCGATTTTGCCACCCGTTGCTTGTTCCACTCCTTCAGGATTGGCGAGAGTCGTTCCTGCAGTGCCTTATCCGTGCGGATGGCGACGAGGATTTCGAGCAGCGCCCGGTATTCGTCCGTATCGACCAGCTTTGTCCAGCCTCGCATGATCTCCTGGGCGGTATCGCGATGCAGCGAGCGCTGCCGCTGTGCCGCCTCGGGCATGAAGGTCGCATTCCGCAGAATGCGCTCCGCCGTCGCCGTCATCAGGTCTTCCTTGGTGGGGAAGTGATGTTGCAGCGCGCCCTTAGAGACATTCGCTCGGTTCACTACGCGCAGGATCGTTGTCCGCGCGTAG
>JAUSQH010000055.1 GCA_030652895.1 Alphaproteobacteria bacterium | reverse complement strand
GCCAGCATCAGCACCGCCTGACGCAGTGGCTCCGGCACATCGCCCGGCGCCGCGCCATAACCGCAGGTAAAATCAATCTGCAAACCGCTGGCTGCGCGTTGTGGCTGCGGAACCGGGGCCGAGTTTCGCAACACCAGCCTGCCGGGCGCACTCGCCGTATCGGCAAAATAATTTTCCACCGGCCAGACCACAGATTGATCCGCGTCATCAAACAGCGTCACCGCCGTCACCGATAGCAGCGGCGCTTTGGGCACCTCGATATAGCGCGCCGCCCCGGCGCTTATGGCGCCCTGACGTACGCCATCCCACCATCGCGTGCCCCGCGCGTGGGGCCACGCATCCAGCATCCAGCGCCAGTTCTGGCTGATCAGCGCGCGGCCGGTCCAGCTTTCCACCGCCTGTCTTGCGGCGCGCATATACCCCAGCATCAGGGCCAGCTCTTCCTCGCTGTCGACACGCATATGCGCCCGCGCCTCGGCCTCACTTACCGGTTCAACCGCCGGCGCGCTCAGCAAACTCAATCGTTCACGGATCATTATCTTTGCTCCACTCTGACGGTGATGGACCGCTCGTCCGTGCGCCCCTGCGACGTCGTGATGCGGTTCGTCAGCTGATAAATCTGCCCCGCAATCCCGCCCGAAACAGTGATGCTTGCGACACCTGCGGCGTCGCCCGCGCTTTCCTGCGCCATATCCGCAGGAAAGATCGTCCAGATACTACTGCCCAGCGTTTCCCCGCTTTGCAGATATCCCGCGTCCCAGTCGATCGAATAATCCAGCGTCGCGCCGGGATCCTTGACATAAACCTGCATACCCGCGCCCCTTATGTTGGATCGGCGATTTCAAGATCGAATACATTCACGGTCATGGTGTTACCCGCCGTCACCACCTGGCTCGCGCTCAGGCTCGTTACCGCCAGCAATACGCTTGCCGTATCATCCACCAGCGCCACATGATCGGCGGTGCCGCTCACATCGACGGAAATCCCGGTCTGCTGATTGACCGTCAGCTTGCGGCCGGAGACATCACCATTCATCGGCCCCGCAAAATTCGCCGATGTAATGGCCCGCTGCCCGCATCTTTTGCCGGTTGGCGAATTTGCGTTCGCGTCCGCATAGCTCACCGGCGCACCGATGCACACGACAAGCTTGTCCGCGGTTGTCTTGATCTGGTTCAGCGCGGCGTCAAGTACGACATCATCAACTGTTTTTGCCATGGTCTACTCCGTAATTGATTTGGAACCGCTGCCGGATGCGGCAGATTTACGTCGCGCGGAATTGCCGGCAATCCGCGTCCGAAATCCGGGTGCGCCTTGCGAACTCATCGCGAGCAACGCGAGATCAAATTGAAATGCTGAGTTCAGTTCCCCGGCGGAAAACAGATGCGCCTGTGAAATCCCCGCCGGCTCAAGAGTTTGCGCAAACATTGTGTCCGCCACGGATAAATTGTGCGCCTGTGACAGTGCAGCCATGTCAAAAACCAGACCGTCAGTCAGATCCGAGGGGTCTAGAACCGCATCTCCACTCCCGAGCGCTGTCCACACCCCGCGCCATTCCGGTAGTGGCCGGAGCATGACGAACGGATCGCATGCCAGCATGCGCATTTCCGCATCGCTGAGCGCCCGGTTCCATCCCGCCACAAAAACTATGTTGGTATCCGTAGCGATCCGGTCCTGAGCCGTATCCTCGGCGCGATGGCCTAGTGCAATACCCGCTGTAGCGCTGCCAATAGCCTGCACAGTCCCCGTCGTGAAGCCCTGGCGGCGGCCATCCAGGAATGCTTCCAGGGTGGCGCCCCGGCGGCGCCCGCCAAATAGATGATACTTGCCGTTGATAAGCCCCGCCACGTTAACGAACACCGCCGACCCGCCAGTGTCCGTGAAGACCCCCATCTCCCCCGCAACATTACCCGCGTTAAACAGGATAAAGACCCGGGTGGAAGAGCCCCCGGATGTTTGCGAAAACGGTGTCGATTGGCGCCCCTCGGATTTTGGATTGGCCAGGGTTACAATTGTGAAATCACCCGTGTATGCGCCGTTCGATGTAACGAGGGGCGCGAAATCCAGTTGATTCAGAAGAGCTCCCGCAGCGGATGTGCCAACACCCATACCATACGGCGTTCCGCGCCACCGCAGGTTTGCACCGGCAACCAGATTTGCGCCTGCAAGGGGTTCCCCGCGCGGCCCCAGCAGCGCGCCTCTGCCCGCGCCGCCCCACAGCGGCGCCACAAACGCCAGGCCACTCCACAACCGCTGCGCATTAGTCGCGACAAGCGCGGGCGAGACATTCCACAGCCCAGGTTTTTGTTGCATCTCGCGCGGACTCCTTCAGCGCGCAGCAGATGACGCAAGCGGGGCAATGGATTTAATGACACCGATCAGCTCACGGATTGTGGCGCTTTTCTCGGCCCCCAATGCCGCAGTCAAATCCGCCTGTGTGATCTGCCCGGTAAAGGCTTTTGCGCCTTGCGCCTCATACAGAAACTCAACCCCGCCCCGCGTTTTTCCCGTAAGCTTCACATTTTCGTTTTCTTTTCCCCCGCATAACTTTGCGTCCGTTTTTCCGGTGCTGGGATCGTACGCTATGGCCACTTCATTTATTCCGGCACATGACGCCGGGCTTCCCGGATGTGCTGTGCTGCATGCGGCAAGCAGCGGCGTACCCGCCACTGCAAGGAAAAAAATTACAGATGAACTTTTCATATCGATTATCCTTTCCGCACAGTGATTTCCGCCACAACTCACGCGCTCACGCCATCCAGCATATACGCGCCACCCATGGTGTATGTGTTGGCTGCGCCCGTGCTCAGCCCGCCAATGCGGAACTTGCGCACCCCCATCACGGTGAAGGCGAAATATTCTGCGCTGATTGTGGCGGGCTTGATGGTGAACTGCATGAATGGAAAAATGTCCCAGGTTTCTGCGGCCGTATCCAGCGTGGTGTAAACCGATACCTGCAGGCTATCGCTCACTGCCGAGCCATGCTCATTGTCGATTTTCAACTGCACATGGCACAGTTCGCGCGGGTTCAGCGTCACGCTGCCAAGAAATTTTTCGGTGCTGTTGTTAATCACCGTCTGATCGGTGAAGTTCTGCTTCGCGCCCCAGGCCATCTCGATATCCTCCCCAGCGTTGACCAGAAAAAAGGGGCGGAAATATTATTCCGCCCCTGTAAACATTCGCCATGTGTGAATTTACGAAACGCCGAATTTCAGTAGTTTGATGGCTTCGAAGTTCTGCACACCGCCGCCTACGCGCTTGGTCGTGTAAAACAGCACATAAGGTTTCGCCGTGTACGGATCGCGCAACACCCGGATGCCCAAACGGTCCACCACCAGATAACCGCGCTTGAAATCGCCAAACGCAATGCTGAAACTGTTGGCTCCCAGGCTCGGCATGTCTTCCGATTCCGTCACCGGATACCCCAGCAGCGTTGAAGGCTGCCCCGCCTGCAGCGACGGCTGCCACAGATACAGCCCGTTGGCGTCCTTGAACTTGCGGATGTCCGCCTGCACATTGCGGTTCAGCACCCAGTTGGCGTTGGACCGGTAGCCCTGCTTCAACGTGTAGATCAGATTGACCAGCGCATCGCTCGGATTACTGGCGGCGAACGCCCCCGAAACACCGGTCGCCAGATACCCCACATTGCCCCATGTCCACGACGCATTGGCCACATTGGTATAGGACAGGAACCCCTTGGGCTTGTTCACCCCGTCGCCGCTGACAAACGCCAGGCTTTCCTGTTCGGCGAATATGATCTGCACCTCATCCGCCAGCCAGGCTTCGGTATCCACCGCCGCGTCATCCAGAATGGTCTGGGTCGCCGACGGCATCGCGTAAATTTCCATTGCGGGAAAACTCAGCTCCGCCAGCGTTGGCGTCGTGGTTTGCGGGCGCGCCGCCGTTTCCCCGACCCAGCCGGTGCTGGCCGCGCTGGTGGCGAACGGCTTCTTGTACACATTGCCGCTGATTTTCTGCACCCCGGCAATGGCGCGAATGGGCGACGCCACCGACAGCAGCCGGTCAATCTGACGCTCGGTTTCGTCGGGCACCAGATACCCGCCATCCGCACTTGTCCCCACCGACAGCGCCTTGCTTTCCAGTTCATGCAGCCCCTGCTCGACGCCCTTGCGCATATACAGATCAAAGCCTGCCTTGTGCTCACGCCCACAGGGGCTGTGCCGCGCACTGTCCGATGAAAAATCCGGGCGCGCATGGGATAATGTCAATTCATCCATGCGCTGCTTGTGCTCATCCAGCGCCCGGTTAATCCGGTCGACCTGCGCGCGGGTAAGCACGTCCGCGCCAAGGCGCGTTTCCATTTCGCGCAGTTTTTGATCATTGGCGCTCTTGAACGCCTCAAACGTGCGCTGGAAGCTGCCGAACTCGGCTTTCACTTCGCGGCTCACGGGTATCTCGTTGCTGATCTGGTTCATGTCTTCCTCATGGTTGCATTGCATTTGCTGCCTGCCGGATGGCGAAGGCAAGTTCACGTAGGTCCTGATCAGCGTCCCGCTGACCGTCTGCTGACTGAAACCCGCGCGCAGCGATGCGCTTGGCTTCGCTGCGGCTGAACCCTCCTGCATCCCGCAGGAAACTTTCAAAATCGCGCAGGGTGGAAATCTGTTTGACGTTGCCCACACGCGCCGCATCATTCATGGGAAAAGTCACGATCGAAATTTCCCACAAATCCAGCTCCAGCAGCGTGCGGATACCAGTATGTTCATCCATCCGTGCACGTACCGTTCTGAATCCGATGGACAGCCCGTCCACAGCGCCCGCGCGCAACAGCGACAGCACCTCGCGCCCGCGCGCCACATCCCCCAGCAACCGCCCCCGTACAACCAGACCGCGCGCATCCTCTGCAATATGTTCCCACACGCCAATCGGTTCATCCGGATCATGCTGCCACAGCATGCGCACCTGGGCTGCAGGACGCAGGCCGAGAGAGTTTTTGAACGCCCCCGGCGCAACACTGTCGCCGCCTGTATCGGCATTACCGAACACACTGGCGTACCCCTCGACAACGCCATCCTCGCCGACGGCCCGCATATCGGCCCGCGCCAGCTTGATTTCCAAATGATCGTCCGTGTGCATCTTGTCTCCAGACATAAAAAAAGCGCCCCATATGGAGCGCCGTTGTTGGATTTCAAAATCTATTCTGACTGCATCACTGTTCGGTGCGTCATTGCGAGGAGCGTAG
>JAUSQH010000044.1 GCA_030652895.1 Alphaproteobacteria bacterium | reverse complement strand
TCCGCGCCGCGCCAGTTGAGTTGATGATCATCTTTGGCGCCGGCGTCGGCGCGTTTCTGATCGGCAATGATGGGACGGTCATCAAGAAGACACTGGGGGCTTTTGGTAAAATAGTCAAAGGACCTAAATGGGTTTCCGATGATTATCGTGATCTTTTGTGCCTGTTGTTTTTATTGACCAAGACGATGAAAACCAAGGGCGCGATGGTTCTGGAATCGCATATCGAAAATCCCGAAGAAAGTGCGATTTTTTCACATTACCCCAAAATTCTGGAAGATCATTTTGCCATTGAGATGATCTGCGACACGCTGCGCATGATCTCCATGAACCTGGATGATCCGCATCAGGTTGAAGACATGCTGGAAAAGCAGCTTGAAAAGCATCACCATGAGGCGCTTGGCCCATCGCACGCGGTGCAGGGGCTTGCCGACGCTTTGCCAGCACTTGGTATTGTTGCGGCTGTGCTGGGCATTATCAAAACCATGGGCAGCATCAGCGCGCCGGTGGAAGTTCTGGGTGGAATGATCGGCGGTGCGTTGACCGGAACGTTCCTGGGTGTGTTTCTGGCCTACGGTCTTGTGGGGCCAATCGGCAACCGGCTGAAGGGCATCGAAGATGAGGACTTTCAGTTTTACCGTATCATTCGTGATATGCTGGTAGCGCATCTGCAGGGCAACGCGCCGCAGATTTCTGTGGAAGTCGGACGCGGTAGTGTGCCCAGCTACATTCAGCCCAATTTCCTGGAACTTGAAACCGCGATCAGCGAAATTCCGCCGGAAGTCGCCGCTTAGCGTTTCACTTTGCCAAGTTGTGCGCATTCTTTGTGGCGGAAGCAGGCGGTCATATGGTCATTGACCATGCCTACGGCCTGCATAAAGGCATATACAATCGTTGGGCCGGTGAATTTGAAACCCTTCTGTTTCAAATCTTTTGAGATGGTCTGGCTGAGCGGCGTTTGCGCGGGAGCGTCAGCCATGCTGCGCAGGCTGTTCTGTATGGGTTTGCCGTCCACAAAATTCCAGAGATAGTTTGAAAAGCCGTCTTTCTCCATGATGGCGAGATAGGCCTGGGCGCTGCTGATTGAGGCTTCGATTTTGCCGCGATGGCGGATAATTCCCGCATCCTGTAACAGCGCCTGAATTTTTTTCTCGTTATAGCGGGCGATCAGTGCCGGCTCGAACGCATCAAAGGCGGCGCGAAAATTATCCCGTTTGCGTAAAATGGTAATCCAGGAGAGTCCGGCCTGAAATCCATCCAGAATCAGTTTTTCATATAGCGCCCGGTCATCATATTCCGGCACCCCCCATTCCAGGTCATGATAGGCGATATAGAATTCGTCTTGCCCCGGCCAGGGGCATCTACTCTGGATCATCGGCGGTATCCGGGAATGTGAGAGTCAGCCACGAAGGCAATGCGGGGGTCAGAGCCACCTCACCCGACTGCAATGGTGGAGCGCCCGGGGCAAGGGCAGAGAGCCGCAAAAAGGCCAGCGCCCGCGAACCCTGACTGGAATGCAGGACGCCAACCTCGCGCCCTGCGGCCAGGATGGGGGTGCCGGGGTGCGGGCAGGGGCCATCAACCACGACGGGCAAAATACGTTTGCGCAGGACACCGCGATGTTTCATGCGTGACACCAGTTCCTGTCCGACATAGCAACCCTTTTTGAAATCAACGCCATTCAGTTCTTCGAAGTTGGCCTCCAGCAAAAAATATTTCTCGACAGCGATGTCGCGCGCGCCCTCTGCCAGCCCCAATTCAATGCGCCGGCGGTGATAGTCTTGCGCGGGAGCGTGCGCATATTCGCTTAATGCGGAGGGGGCAAGCAATAGTCGCGCGCCCATGGCGGCCAGACGGGGATCGGCATAGATGACCCCGTCCTGGTGTGTTTGTGTAGCCCCCGCCTGCGCGGGTCCAATCATTGCGGCAACAGAATAATCGGCGCTGACGTCGCGAATCGTAACTTTTGCGCGCAATCGATAGAAATTCAGCCGCTTGCAGAGGTCCGGTAACCGCGCCGCCTCGCAGTCCAGCAGGAATGTCTCCCCATGCTGTACAACAAAGAAATCAAACAGATATTTGCCTTGCGGGGTCAGTAAGGCAGCATAAATTGCGTGCTCAGGCGTAACCATATCCATATTATTGGTGATCAGGCCTTGCAGAAACGCCCGCGCCTCTGGACCGCTCACCTCGATGACGCCACGCTCGGGCAGCAGGCAAATCTGTGCCGCTTTCATTTTGCTTCTCCCATTTGTAACGATTATATGGGCTTTACCATGTTGTAAGTCCAATTCCTTTGCTATTAGAACGGGATGAAAGTGCTTTTCATTACGTCTAACCGCATTGGTGACGCGATTCTGTCCAGCGGCCTGCTCGGCTGGCTGGTGGATACTTATCGTGACGCCACATTCACCTTGGCAGCGGGGCCAGCGGCGGCGCCGCTATTTTCCGATGTCCCGCGCCTGGAAAATATTATTACGATATCGAAACAACCCTATGCGGGGCATTGGCGCGAACTGTGGCGGGCGTGCGCGACGACACGGTGGGAGCATGTGGTTGATCTGCGTGGTTCGGCTATATCCTGGCTGCTATGGACAAAGGCGCGCAGTGTATACCGGCCGCAATTTACGCAGGAACATCGGGTAGTGCAGTTGGCGCGGCTACTGGGGTTAGACACACCGCCACAGCCCCGCATCTGGTGTTCAGGGGTGCGCTGGGATAAAGCGGCGAAACTGGTTCCTGAATCGAATGTGCCGCTGTTGGCTCTCGGTCCGGCAGCGAACTGGTGCGGCAAGCAGTGGCCAGCCGGGCGCTTTGCCGAACTGACTATGAAACTTACCGCGCCCGATGGTCCCTTTCCTGGCGCGCGTGTCATGTTGTTTGGCGGCCCCGGCGAACGGGAAATGGCGCTGCCGCTTCTGCACGCGATTCCAGAGGCCAATTGCATTGATCTGATCGGACGCGTGGATCTGCTTACGGCATATGCCTGTCTGCGCAAGGCGGCGCTCTATATCGGCAATGATTCCGGATTGATGCATCTTGCGGCAGCGGCGGGTATACCCACTCTGGGCCTGTTCGGGCCGAGTAAAGAAGTTCATTATGCGCCCTGGGGTCCGCATGCGATGGCGGTGCGTGGTCGACAAAGCTTTGATGATATTATCAGTGCGCCCGGCTATGATCACCGCTCCGGACAAAGTTATATGACGGGGCTTTCTGTTGACAGGGTGTACCGGGCGGTGAACGAATTGTTGGCGCGATGACCAACCCGAAACTGAGTGTTCTCGTTGTTGCGCATAATGAGGAAGAGCAACTTCCTGATTGTCTGGCGCGGCTGAATTTTGCCGATCAGCTTGTTGTGGTGCTGGATCGCTGTACCGACAGATCGCGTGAGATTGCCCTGGCGGCTGGCGCCAGGCTGGTGGAAGGCGCGTGGCCCCTGGAAGGTCCGCGTCGTAATGCGGGTATCGCGGCCTGTGATGGCCCGTGGATTCTGGAAGTCGATGCCGATGAACGGGTCCCCGCCACATTGGCAGAGGAAGTACGGAACGCGATCCAAAATGCCGAACCTGGATATTTCCTGATCAAGTTCGATAATTATATCGGCGACCGGTTGGTGCGTTATGGCTGGGGCGCCTATAATGGCGCAAGCGCCGGGCCACGCCTGTTCAGCAAAGGTGCAAAAATCTGGGGTGATCAGCTCATTCATCCGCGAATTGAGTTGACCGGCGAACGGCGCAGGTTAAGCACTCCGATTGATCATTATGTTGATCGTGACATCTCGGACATGATCGCGCGCTTTGACCGGTATACCGGCGCGCGGGCGAAGGATTTGTGCGCTTCCGGCGATATTGGATCGCTGGCGAATAATATCCGCCGCATCTTTTCGCGTTGTTGGAAATCCTATGTCACACGTCGCGGTTATCGCGAAGGGCTGTATGGGGTACTGCTGGCGCTGTTTTCAGCTACTTACCCGCTGGTCTCTTACATCCGGGCCAGGCTTGAAGGACCGGGGCGCTAGGGCATGCGTGTGTTGCAAGTTATGGCAGGGGCGCGGCATGGTGGAGCAGAATTATTCTTTGAAAGGTTGGTGCTTGCCCTAAACCGCGCAGGCGTGGAGCAGAACGTAGTGATTCGTAGGGCGTCTGAACGGGCCGCCAAAATTCGTGCGGCGGGGATTGCGACGGCGGAATTACGCTTTGGAGGCGGGCTGGATTTTCTTACACGTCTGGCAATACAACGTGAGGTGGTGAACTTTCAGCCTGATATTGCGCTGAGCTGGATGAGCCGTGCGGCTCAAAAATTTCCACCCCGCCGTTTGGGACAATCGCGGCCCATTCATTGTGCGCGCCTTGGGGGATACTATCCGTTAAAATATTATCGCCATTGTGATCATCTGATCGGGAATACTTTGGACATTGTTGACTACATCACTTCGCAAGGCTGGCCCTCGGCGCGGGCGCACTATCTGCCGAATTTCGTTGATGCGGTCACCGCGCCAGCTGTTCCCCGCGCAACGCTCCGCACACCAACGGATGCGCCTCTGCTTCTGGCCATGGGGCGACTGCATCCAAACAAAGGTTTTGATGTGCTGCTTACGGCACTGGCGCAGCTGCCCGGCGCATATCTCTGGCTGGCAGGCGAGGGTCCGCAAGAACATTCGCTGCGAAGCCAGGCGGAACGCTTGCGGCTAACCGACCGGGTACGCTTTCTGGGCTGGCGTGATGATGGTCCAGCCTTGTTGGCGGCCGCGGATATCCTGGTTTGTCCGTCACGCATTGAGCCACTGGGCAATGTAGTGATCGAGGCGTGGGCGCAGAAAACACCGGTTGTTGCTGCGCGCGCACGCGGTCCGGCAACGCTGATAACGGACCAGATATCGGGTTTGTTGGCAGATTGCGAGGACGCGGATGCGTTGGCGTGCGCTATCCGGCGCGTGCTCAGCGATCCTGCGTTCGCTGCTGATCTTGCAGTGGCGGGCCGCAAGGCCTATGAACAGGATTTTACGGAGACGGCAGTCGTGGCGCGCTATCAGGACTTCTTTGAAAAAGTTACTCGTTGATGTGCGGCATTGGCGGATTCATGACGCGAGATGGCGGTACGCCACCCGCAAGGATGCTGGTGGAGATGCTGCGCGCGCTTGGTCATCGCGGGCCAGACGGCGAAGGGCGCTATCTGGCCGGTGGCCTGGGTATGGTGCACACGCGTCTGGCCATCATTGATCTTGAGACCGGAGACCAGCCGTTTTACGAGCCGGAAGGGGCGGCTCTGGTCGCTAATGGCGAGATTTACAACTATCTCGAATTGCGCGAATCACTTGGCGATGCGCCCATGCAAAGCAAGTCGGACTGCGAGCCCGCGCTATTTTTGTACCGCAAATTTGGCGTCAGCTATGTGGATAAACTGCGCGGCATGTATGCCATTGCGCTGTATGACCCGCGTGAGGACCGGCTGCTATTGTCGCGTGATCCGTTTGGCATCAAGCCACTTTATTATGCCGAAATTGAACACGGTTTGCTGTTTGCCTCTGAGCCCACTGCGCTGATCGCAACCGGTTTGATCACGCCGGTGATGCATTTGGATGCGGCGGACGAATTGCTGCAACTGCAATTTACAACCGGCAGAGACACCGTGTTTGAAGGCATAAAGCGCGTACTTCCGGGAGAAACACTGGAGGTTGTTCGGGGCCGCATTGTGAATCGCCACCGCCGCCGCGCCCTGCCACAGACAGGCATCCGTGAGTGGGATGAGGCCGGTGCATTGGCAGAGCTGGACCGGGTGCTGCTAGAAAGCGTAGAGATTCATCAGCGTGCGGACGTTCCTTATGGGCTGTTTTTATCTGGCGGCATTGATTCATCGGTGCTGCTGGCCTGTATGGCCAAACTGAATGAGCAGCCGGTCATGGCGTTTACCGCAGGCTTTTCCGGGACTGGTGTGCAGGACGAACGCGCGCATGCGCGTATGCTGGCAAAACATGTTGGCGCCTCGCACGTGGAAGTGGAGGTCGGCGAGGAGGATTTCTGGACGCTGTTGCCGAAGATAGCTTCTTTTGTGGATGATCCGACGGCGGATTACGCAATTGTGCCGACCTACAAACTTGCCGCAGAGGCTGCAAAGGAACTTAAGGTCGTGCTCTGCGGTGAAGGCGGGGACGAACTGTTCGCTGGCTATGGCCGCTACCGCAGTGTGCTTCGTCCATTGTGGCTGGGCGGGCGTACCATGCGGCCACGCGGGTTTATGGATGGCATGGGTGTCCTGCGTGATGAGTCGCCCAACTGGCGGGACGGGATCGTTGCTGCTGAAAGCCGCACAAGCACGACAGGGCAAACACGGCTGCAACGGGCCCAGGCGGTGGATTGCGAGGATTGGCTGCCCAATGACCTGCTGATCAAGATCGATCGGTGCCTGATGGCCCACGGTCTTGAGGGGCGTACACCGCTACTTGATCCCGAGGTGGCGCGCTTTGCCTACACCCTGCCGGATCGTTTTAAGATTTCCGGGCCGAGAGGCAGGGGAAAATATCTTCTGCGGCGCTGGCTGCAACTGAATCTGCCCGGAGCTGAGCCCTTTGCACCCAAACGCGGCTTTACGGTTCCGGTTGGTGAATGGATTTCGGCCAGGGCAGACCGGCTGGCGCCGCTGGTTGCTGCACAGCCAGGCATAGTCGAATTATGTAAACCCGAAGGCGTCATCGCGCTGTTTCGCTCCCTGTCGGGACGCCGTCAACGGGGACGCGAGGGAAGGGCGGCCTGGATGCTGTTATTCTATGCGCTATGGCATCAGGCGCATATTGTACAATCGCGCCCCGCAGGAGACGTGTTCGACAGCCTGGCCTGATCAGAATAACGCAAAATTCAGGTGGGAGTGCCGCCGCTTTCGCGTATGGCTTTTTTGCGGGCCAGTTTGCGCGCGCGGCGTATGGCTTCCGCCTTCTCCCGCGCCCGCTTTTCAGACGGCTTTTCGAAGTGATTCCGCAATTTCATTTCACGGAACACGCCTTCGCGCTGCATCTTCTTCTTCAGCGCTTTCAGCGCCTGGTCCACATTATTATCGCGTACAACAACCTGCACGTATTCGATCCAGTCGTAGTTAGGGTTAGAAGAATGGCCGCAGAGGCCGAAAGGCCGCGCGGAGGTGGAGGAATAGACAAACTTTCACCAAATGTCTACCCGCAACCGGCAGAATATTAAAATCCCCTGAAAAATATGGGATTTTAATGGCTTAAGGCACTCTTTCCCGCGCCTCATCGAGCTCTGCGGCATTCATTTCGTTAATCATTTGCCAAACCCCCGTTTTGGGGGGGTGCCCAACATTTCGCCGGTTTTGCTGGCATTATCGCATAAATTGCGGGCTTTTGTGGAATGGAAATATTGCGAATCAACGACCATAGGGAAGTTTCCGGTGCCGGAATCGCGTTCTACGTCTTCCAGGATCGATCCGCGCCAGTCGACGGTCGGCCCGTATCAGCAGAGGCCAGATGGAAAAGTACGTGGCTTTGGGCAGCCAGACTATAAATTTCATCCGGTCCGGTTTCCCGCACGACACGAATCAGATTGTTGGAATGCTTTGCGCCGCCAAAATGCAGATAAAGTGTGCCGGTTGCGTATCCTACCCGCGATATAAGCTATGGATGGGGTGGGGCAGGCGAGGACGAGCGCCATATAACACCGTGTACTTCACGGTCTTTAGCAAGTAATAGTGCAGCCGGAAAGGCGCCATCCCGGTCCGCGATGCCGGAAATCGGCGCGGCCTGTCGCGACAATTTCATATTCGTCACGGCTGTCCGGCACATCAGCTAAGGCGCCGCTAAGGGGGCAATTCCAAACTCATCCTTGCTCTGGGCCTTACAACAACCAATAATCACACATGATAGATTAAGTTAAAACATCGAACTGTTGAGGATTTCATGTCTAAAGAAGCTGTGACGCCGGTTCCCGCCGCTACCTTGATGCTGATCAGGGATGGGGCCAGGGGGCTGGAGGTATTTATGGTGGAGCGCCACCACCAGATTGATTTTGCGACCGGGGCGCTGGTGTTTCCCGGCGGCAAGGTAGACAAGGCGGATTTTGAGCCGGGAATCAGGGACAGATGCGAAAATGCCGCGCAATTTTCCGAATTGGAACTGGCGCTGAGGGTTGGCGGTATTCGTGAAGCGTTTGAGGAATGCGGCGTGCTGCTTGCCCATGACGCGGGTGGCGCAGGGTTGGTTGCAGCCGAGCGTTTGCTGGGGCTGGAGCATTACCGCAAGAAGCTCGTCGATAACGAAATCACCATACTGGAGTTCCTGCTCACGGAAAATCTGGTGCTGTTGCCTGAAAACCTGGTGCCGTTTGCCCATTGGATTACGCCGCCAATGGTGCCAAAGCGCTTTGACACGCATTTTTTCATTATCAAGGCGCCAGCCGATCACATCGCCTTGCATGATGGTCATGAATCCGTAGATTCGGTATGGATTGAGCCTGCCAAAGTGATAGAAGAGGGTGACGCCGGACGCCGGACGGTGATATTTCCAACTCGAATGAATGTGCAGAAACTTGGCCGCTCCAAATCTGTCGCGGAAGCTCTAGCGAACGCCCTCGCCAGTAAGATCGTCACCGTTTTGCCGCAAATGATGAAAGGCGAGAATGGCCCTTATCTCAAAATTCCCGAGGAAGCCGGTTACGATGTTTCTATCCATCCTTTGCCGGAGGGACGCGGCTAAGAAGCTGTTGGTTGCGGCATTTCTGGCGCTGGCATTTCTGGCGCCCGATACTGTCGTTGCCCAGACCCCGGATATTGCGCCGGGTTTCGCGACAATTGAAGAAATATACACTGTCCGCAATATTGCCGTGGATGAAAAAGCCGATACGGCGTTTGCGGCGCGCGATATTGCCTTGCAGGCTGCGCGGCGCGGCGCCTTTGGCCGTTTGACCCGTCGCATCGTTCATCCCGAGGATATGGCGCGCCTGGCCCTCCCCTCGGATGATGCGCTCGCTAATCTTGTTTCCGATTTCGAGGTTGCCGACGAGAAAAGCAGAGGGCAACGCTATCTGGCGCGGCTCACTATCCGCTTTAACCCTGATAATGTGCGCGCCATGTTGCGGCGGGCCAATATCCGCAGTAGTGAAACCACCACCAGATCCATGCTGATCCTTCCGGTCTACGACAGCCCGGCAGGGCGAGTATTGTGGGTGGCGAATGCGTGGCGCGATGCGTTGTATGCCGCCGTTACACAGACGGGTGCAGCCGATGACCGGCTTGCGCCACTACTGATGCCGCTAGGCGATTTCGAAGATGTATCGGCGATCAGCGCGGATCAGGCCTCCGTGGGTGACATGCAACGCCTGGGCGTGGTAATGCGACGTTACGGGACCGACGGCGTTTTGCTAATGCATGCCGTGCAATCGCAAAGCCAGAGTGCAATTGAACGCCCTGTCTTTGATATAACGTTGCGCAGCCTCGGGACAGGACAGGAGAACACCAGGATCGAACGTTTCGAAGGCAGCCTCGGCGAGGCGGCGGAACCGGTTTTGCAGCGCGCGGCCTTGACGCTGGTGCGCGGTATCGAAGAGGCCTGGCTGTCAGAAACAGCTCTGGATTTTTCTCAGCAGGCGTCTCTTGATGTCTCGGTACAGCTAAATTCGCTAACGGATTGGCTGGCCATGCAGAAGCGCTTGACGCAGACGCCGGTGATTCAACGGATCGACATGCGGGCGCTGTCGGTGAATGGGGTGCAGGTAAATCTACAATTTCTGGGAACGCCGGAAAAACTGGCCGCGGCATTGTCACAACAGGGGCTGATGCTCACCCAAGAGGCCGGAAACTGGCAGTTAAGATAATTCGATGGGAACATCTGTGAATATCGCCAATCTTGTGTCGCTACTGCGGCTGTTGCTGGCGCCCGTTGTGATCTGGCTGTTGCTGGAAGGGCGATCAGGCTCGGCATTCGCCATATTTGTTTTCGCCGGGATTACTGACGGCATCGATGGGATGATCGCAAAACGTTTTGATCAGGAGACGGCGCTGGGCGCCTATCTTGATCCGGTTGCGGACAAGGCGCTGCTGGTCAGCGTTTTCGTAACGCTTGGGATATTGCAGGAACTGCCGGTATGGCTGGTGCTGCTGGCGGTCAGCCGTGATGCGCTGATCGTTGGCGGCGTGTTATTGTCCTATACGCTGGGCAATCCTGTTACAATGAATCCACTGTGGATCAGCAAGCTCAACACCGTGGCGCAAATAGCGCTTGTGGCGGCAATACTCGCACATATGGCGTTTCCGGGACAATATGATGCGACAGTGAATGTGGCCATCGGTTATGGCGTTTTGTTTACCGCGTTCACGACGGCGGCATCAGGCGGGGCCTATATTTTTACCTGGGTAAAGGCGATGAGCGCGCCGTCCAGCCGTACGGAAACATGATTGCATGAGCACGCGAAATCAGATGGTCTTCTGGATTGGAGCGGCGGTCGTGCTGGGGCTGTTACTTTTTCTGCTGCGCGGCGTGTTACTGCCCTTTGTGCTGGGGATGGCGATTGCTTTCTTGTTTGACCCCCTTGCCGACCGGTTGGAAGCGTGGGGTCTGTCACGGGTTGTGGCGACAAGCCTGATAACGGCGGGATTTTTTCTTTTGCTGGTTGCCGCATTGGTCTTGCTTGTGCCGGTAATCGCGAATGAGGTGCGGGCATTTTCAACGGCGCTGCCCGGCTATATGGACCGCGCACGGCAATTGCTCGACACGCCCGCGCTTGATCGGCTGCGGCAGATGATTGCCTCGCCAGCCAACAACAGCCAGCCGGAACAGTTTTCCGGAATGATCGGGGATGTGACGGGCTGGCTTGCCGGGTTGCTGGGGCAGGCCGTGAGCGGTGGGCTCGCCGTTTTCAATATTCTGTCTTTGTTGTTTCTTACACCCTTCGTGTCATTTTACTTTCTGCTCGACTGGGACCGGATGGTTGCCCGCATCGATGCGCTGCTGCCACGAAAATATGCCGTGACGATCCGCGGACTGGCGCAGCAAATAAATGAGACTCTGGCCGGGTTCGTCCGGGGACAGACTATTGTATGCTTTTTGCTTGCAGTTTTTTATGGAGTTGGCCTTTCCCTTGCTGGCCTGAAATTCGGTCTGATTGCGGGCATTATTGCCGGCGCACTCAGTTTTGTGCCGTTTCTCGGTGCGTTGACCGGTCTGGTCATTTCGTTGGGGCTGGCGTTTGTACAATATTGGCCGCACCTCACGCCAATCGCGATTGTTGTCGCTATTTTCGTTGCCGGTCAGACGCTGGAGGGAAACTTTCTTACGCCGCGCATGGTTGGAAAACGGGTTCGCTTACATCCCCTGTGGATTATTTTTGCGTTGCTGGCATTTGGTTCACTACTCGGATTTACCGGGATGCTGTTAGCCGTGCCGTTGGCCGCGGCGACGGGGGTTCTGGTGCGCCATGGGTTGCTGGTTTACAGGCAGAGTCAGATTTTCCTGGAGGGGCCTGCGCCAGCAATTGCGCAAAAGGGGAAGGGCGATGAGCCGGCAGCTGATTCTTGATTTGCCGCATCGTACGGCGCAGGGGCGAGAGGACTTTCTTGTTGCGGCCTGCAATGAAGACGCGGTTGCCTGGATTGATCGCTGGCCTGAATGGCAGGGCGGCGCATTGGCCTTATATGGCGCCGAGGGGTCCGGCAAAAGCCACCTGGCCGAAGTTTGGCGGGCCAGATGTGACGGCGTACGGATTGACGCGGCTGACCTAAGCGTTGCTGGTGTGCCGGAAATTGCCGCCGCGCGCGCCGTGATACTTGATCATGCTGACACGGTTCGCCAGGAGACGGCGCTGCTTCATCTGATAAATCTGCTGCGCCAGGATGGCGGTAGTTTATTATGTTTATCGCAAGACGCGCCCGGGCGCTGGAACATCCAGCTTGCGGATTTACGCTCGCGCCTTACGGCGATGCAATCGGTTGGCATCGCTGATCCCGACGATCAACTGCTTGGCGCGGTAATGCTGAAACTGTTTTCCGATCGTCAGTTGCGCGCACCACTTGAGGTGGTGAGTTTTCTGGTGGCGCGTATTGAACGTTCGTTTGCGGCTGCCCGTGCAATGGTTGTCATCCTGGACAGGCTTGTGGCAGGTGAAATGAGGCCATTGACAATTGCCTTGGCGCGAAAGGCGCTCGCGCAGACGCCGGGGATCGGCGATACTGGGCCGGAATGAAAAAAAAGGGAGCAGATGATCATGGACCTAGGTATTAGCGGAAAACGTGCGCTGGTTTGCGCCGCAAGCAAGGGGTTGGGCAAGGCTTGCGCCATGCATCTGGCCCGCGAAGGAGCAGAAGTCACCATCGCGGCGCGAACATTGGAAAGTCTGGAGGCGGCGGCGGCGGACATCCGCCAGGATAGTGGCGCGAAAGTCATAATTGCGGTAGGAGACGTGGCGACAGAAGAGGGGCGTCAGGCCGCTCTGGCTGCGTGTCCGCAACCCGATATTCTGGTCGCCAATTGCGGTGGTCCACCGCCGGGCGATTTTCGACAGTTTAGCCGCGACGACTGGATCAAGGCGTTTGACGCCAATATGATGAGCTCAATTGAACTGATCAAGGCTACGGTCGATGGCATGATCGCGCGCAAATTCGGGCGGATCATCAATATCACCAGCGCCGCCGTGAAAAACCCGATTCCGATGCTTGCTCTCTCAAACGGTATCCGGGCCGGCCTAACCGGGTTTGTTGCGGGACTTTCGCGTGAAACGGTGCGTCACAACGTGACAATCAATAATTTGTTACCCGGTCCGTTTGATACGGACCGCCTGCGGGGCGGCTTTCTGGCGCGCACCCGTAGTGGCGCCCAAAGCATGGAAGAGGCGGTTGCAAAGGCCGCGGCCGCGAATCCGGCCGGCCGGTTTGGCGACCCGGATGAGTTTGGGGCGACCTGTGCATTCCTATGCAGTCAGTATGCCGGCTACATTACAGGTCAGAATCTGGTGATAGATGGCGGCGATTATCGTGGCATGCTGTGAGCCATGACGTGGATCACAAAGGCGTAAATACGTGCCTTACATTATTCAAAGTTTGACTTAATTAAACGGGAGCATGATGTGAGCAAGCTTGACGCTATAGAGGTGGAAGACGGGCCGGGCGCGACACCTATACGTGACCTGGCGGCTATAGCGCCGAGCGAGCTGTTTATTAATCGTGAAATGTCCTGGCTCGCTTTCAACCAGCGGGTTTTGGAGGAAGCGGAAAATAGCGCCCACCCAATTCTTGAGCGGCTACGCTTCTTATCCATCTCGGCTTCGAATCTGGATGAATTTTACACGGTCCGGGTCGCCGGATTGCACGCGCAAATGCGCGCAGGTGTGGCCGGGACAAGCCAGGATGGACTAGCCCCCGCGGAGCAGGTGGAGCGTGTGCATAGTGCGGCAAGCGCATTGATGGCCGCGCAGGGAGAATGCTGGGTTAACTTAAAGACTAAACTGCGCGGTGTGGGTGTTCTGGTGCTGTCCACCCACGAGTTGAATGATACGGACAGGGTTTGGCTGGAGGATCAGTTTCTGAACAGCTTTTTTCCTGTTTTAACGCCGCTTGCGATTGATCCCGCGCATCCGTTTCCGTTTATCATGAATTTTGGTTTTTGCGTGGTTATGCAGTTGCGCCGCGTGTCTGATGGCCGCTTGATGGACGCCCTCTTGCCGTTGCCGCATCAGGTTCCACGATTTTTACGCTTGCCGGATGCCGATTTTTCGGGCGGTCGCGAAGTGCGCTTTCTCGCCCTTGAAAATCTCATCGAGTTATTTCTGGACCGTCTGTTTCCGGGGTATGAGTTGATGGCCAGCGGTACGTTCCGGGTTATTCGTGATAGTGAAATTGAAATTGACGAAGAAGCGGAAGACCTGGTTCGTAATTTCGAAACCGCATTGCGTCGCCGGCGCCGCGGGAACGTGGTGCGTCTGAGTATTGAAGAGAGCATGCCGGATGACCTGCGCGCATTTGTGGTGCGTGAGATGGAAGTCACCAGCCGGGAAGTAGTCATTGTTAAGGGTGCGTTGGGTCTTGCCAGTACGCGCCAGCTCATAATCGATGAACTGGCTGATCTTACGTTTCCGCCTTTCAACGCCCGCTTTCCGGAACGCATACGCGATCACGGCGGTGACTGTTTTGCAGCGATCCGCGCGAAAGATATTATCGTCCACCACCCCTATGAGTCCTTCGATGTCGTAGTGCAGTTTTTGCGTCAGGCGGCCGTCGATCCCGATGTCGTTGCGATCAAGCAGACGCTGTACCGGGCGGGACGCGACAGTCCTATCGTCAAGGCGTTGATTGAAGCCGCCGAGAACGGAAAATCCGTTACCGCGCTGATTGAACTCAAGGCGCGCTATGACGAAGCGGCAAATATTCAGCTGGCCCGGGAAATGGAACGCGCGGGCGTTCAGGTGGTGTTTGGCTTTCTGCAATTGAAGACACATGCCAAGGTAAGTCTGGCGGTGCGCAGGGAAGGCGGGGAACTGCGTTCTTATGTGCATTTTGGCACCGGTAATTATCATCCGGTGAATGCGCGTATCTATACCGATCTGTCACTTTTCAGCGCCGATCCGTTGTTGTGCCGCGACGCCGCGCAGTTCTTCAATTATTGCACCGGTTATTCGGAACCGGCCCAACTGTTGAAAATAGCCATGTCGCCCATCAATCTGCGCGCGCGCATCATGCACCATATCGAGGCGGAAATAGATTTCGCCAGGGCGGGAAAACCGGCCGATATCTGGCTGAAACTTAACTCTCTGGTAGACCCGGAAGTGATCAAGGGCCTTTACAGGGCGTCTCAGGCGGGAGTGCATATAGAACTAGTCGTACGTGGCATTTGTTGTTTGCGTCCCGGTGTTCCCGGAGTTTCGGAAAATATACGGGTGCGCAGTATCGTCGGGCGGTTTCTGGAACATTCGAGGATCTTCTGTTTCGGGGCCGGACACGGGTTACCTTCAAGTGATTCGGTCATCTATATCGGGTCTGCGGACATGATGCCGCGTAACCTTGATTTTCGTGTTGAGACTTTGGTGCCAGTTGAAAATCCGACTGTTCATAAGCAGGTGCTGGATCAGGTGATGATCGCCAATCTGAAAGATAATTTGCAGACATGGGAACTGCGCCCGGACGAGACATATGTGCGTGTTAAGCCCGCGCCGGGCGAAGCGCCATTTTGCGCCCATGATTATTTCATGAACAATCCAAGTCTGTCCGGCCGGGGTGAAGCCTACGCAAAAGACAAGCCAAGGCCGGTGCCG
>JAUSQH010000026.1 GCA_030652895.1 Alphaproteobacteria bacterium | reverse complement strand
CGATCTGGTCCGGCAGGGTAATCAGCGTCGATTGAACGCCTGGAATATCGCATACTTCCCGATAGCGCCGATCCCCCATCTGGCGCGCCCCATTGGTGTATTCATCAGATGTTTTACAGAGCTTCATCAACTGGGCAGTGGCGATAGTGGCGATATCAATACCACCATCGCACGCGCGCCAGCCCACAACGGAATAGCGCCCCAAATTCCACAGCGGATTGATCGCGCCATTAATCAGTTGTGCGGCAATGCGTAACTGCTCGCGCCGGTCTTCGGCCGATTCATTTATTATCGATGGCTGGTTCATGCCCGTTCATTGTCGGACAAATTAATTAAAAGAGAATAAGCACAAGCTCGAAATCGGCATTTTTCAGTGTTTTCTCAAAAAAAAATGCAGCGAAACCGTTAATATCCGCAGGCGCATTTTTACTTCAGACGGCGCCGCTCCGGATAAAAATAGCGATTGATCAATTACCCTGCGATATATTGTGCGCCATTAATAGTCAGGGTTGCACCGGTAATGAAACCCGCCTGTTCCGCAGCCAGGTAAACCACCCCATCGGCGACTTCTTCGGGTGTGCCAAGACGCCCTGCCGGAATCGTGTCAATAATGCCTTTCAGAACATCGGGACGCAGGTCTTTCATCATGTCTGTGTTGATATAGCCAGGGCACACCACGTTGACGGTGATGCCCTTTGACGCATTTTCCTGCGCCAGCGCCTTGGTGAAACCGATGATGCCTGCCTTGGCAGCGGAATAGTTGGTTTGGCCAACCTGCCCCTTTTGCCCATTGATGGAGGAAATATTGATGATGCGGCCGTAACTGCGCGCGCGCATGCCCTCGATCACATGGCGGGACATGTTGAACACGCTGTCGAGATCGGTGGAGATCACCTCGCGCCATTTTTCCTTGGTCATACGGTGCAGGGTGGCGTCGCGGGTAATGCCTGCATTGTTAATCAACACATCGATGGCGCCCAGATCGGCGGCAACCTTGGCGATTCCTGCTCCGCAGGCATCGAAGTCGCACACGTCCCATTTGTAAACCGCAATACCCGTTTCATCGTTGAACGCCGTGGCGGCCGCGTCATTGCCACCGTAATTTGCGGCAACGTTAAATCCGGCGTTCTTCAGTGCGATAGATATCGCCGCGCCAATTCCGCGTGTCCCGCCAGTGACCAATGCCACACGTGCCATATGAAAACCTCTTAATTTGATTGGTTAAGCCAAAAAAACCAAACGTCCCCGAATATAATCCGGGGACGTCCTGCAATGTTAGCGCAGCGTTTTAGTCTCTCGCGAGGCACATGGCAATACCCATACCGCCGCCAATGCACAATGTCGCCAGTCCCTTCTTGGCATCGCGGCGCTGCATTTCATACAGCAGCGTCACCAGCACCCGCGCACCGGACGCACCGATAGGGTGGCCGATGGCGATCGCCCCGCCATTGACATTGACCTTGTCCAAATCCCAGCCAAGCTCCTTGTTTACAGCACAGGCCTGGGCTGCAAAAGCCTCGTTCGCCTCAACCAGATCCAGATCGTTGACCGACCAGCCAGCCTTGGCCAGCGCCGATTTGGCCGCCGGGATCGGGCCGGTGCC
>JAUSQH010000002.1 GCA_030652895.1 Alphaproteobacteria bacterium | reverse complement strand
CCGGGGCTTCGGCATCATGGTTGGGAGTATTGTCAGCACCTCGCTTGCCATGGGCCCGGCCATGATGCTGGACGGACTGTCGGAATTTGCGGATCTGGACGGCCCGTTATTGCTGCAACAGGACCGGGCGGGCGGTCTGCGCAGCGAAGCGGGCGGTATTCTGCATCCGCCCGATCCTGTGCTATGGGGTTAATTTATTTTGGACAAACGCCGGATTTTAGAGGAAACTACGCACCAGAGTTATCATACCGCGTGCGAGGATACCTAAATGGCCTGGAGAAAACCCAAAGTCTTAGAAATCAATGTCGGCATGGAAATCAATTGCTACGCCTGCGCCGAGATTGACGCCTGATCAGGGGCCGATCTTAGCCGGATTCCGTTGGCGCACCTGACGGGTTCAGTATATGCGAATTTTGATCCTGGGCGCAGCGGCGGGCGGCGGATTTCCGCAGTGGAACGCGAATAACGAAAACTGCCGGCGCGCCCGCGATGGCGACCCGAATACGCCTGCGCAAACCCAATCGTCGATTGCCGTAAGTGTGGATGGCGCAACCTGGTGCCTGTGCAACGCGTCGCCAGACCTGCGTCAGCAGCTCGAAGCCAACCGGCCATTACAACCCCGCCCGGATGATCGGGTGCGCGCCTCCCCCATCGGCGCCGTTGTTCTCACCAATGCGGATATTGATCACATTGCGGGCCTGCTGAACCTGCGCGAAAGCCAGGCTTTTTCGCTGCATGCGACATCGCGGGTGCTGGAGACGCTGGGCGCTAACAGCGTGTTCAACGTGCTGAACCCGGCCTTCGTTACACGGCGCGAGATCAATCTGGACACGCCGTTTGCGCCCCTCCCGGGAATTCATATTACTGCCTTTGCGGTGCCGGGAAAGGTCGCGCTGTATCTGGAAGATACAAGCCGGAAAGATTTTGGTACGACAAGTGGCGATACCGTAGGGCTGGAAATTCGCGATGACGCCAGCGGCGATAAATTTTTCTATATTCCAGGATGCGCGGAAATGACTGCGCCGCTGGCTGCGCGACTACGTGATGCGCCACTGGTCCTGTTTGACGGCACGCTGTACGCGGATGATGAAATGATCCGGGCTGGAGAAGGTGTAAAAACCGGAAGCCGCATGGGCCATATGAGCATGTCGGGACCAATGGGCAGCATAACTGCCTTTGAGGGACTAAACGTGAAACGGCGCATGTTCATCCATCTGAACAACACCAACCCGGTATTGAACCTGAACAGCCCGGAGCGGGCCGCCGTTCAAATCAGCGGATGGGAAGTCGCCATGGACGGCCTGGAGATCTTATTGTGAGCAGCAACGGGCGTATTCGCATTTCGGGGCTATTAAGCCCCGCTGAGTTGGAACAGACGCTGCGGCGGATTGGCGCGGATCGCTATCATAGCCGCCATCCATTTCACAAACTTCTGCACGCGGGAAAACTGAACAAGGGCCAGTTACAGGCCTGGGCGCTGAACCGTTTTTACTATCAGTCGCGCATCCCGATGAAGGATGCCGCATTGATGTCGCGCACGTCCGATCCGGATTTGCGGCGCGAATGGATCAGACGGATTTTGGATCATGACGGCAGTGGCCCGGACACTGGCGGTATCGAACGCTGGCTGCGTTTGACCTCGGGTCTGGGGCTGGACGCAGCCTATGTCATGTCGGAGACAGGCATATTGCCCGCAACCAAATTCGCCGTCGACGCCTATGTGCGTTATGTGCGTGACCAGTCCTTGTTGCAGGCGGTGGCGTCATCCCTGACGGAGTTATTCTCGCCCTCGCTGATCCAGGAGCGGGTGGCCGCCATGCTGGCCAATTACGCTTATGTAGATAGAAAAATTCTGTCCTATTTCGATGCGCGCCTTACCCAGGCGCCGCAAGACTCCAATTTTGCACTCGACTATTGCCAACGGCATGCGAGATCGGTTGACGGCCAGCAGGACGTGGTGGATGCGCTATATTTCAAGACCGATGTGCTGTGGGCGCAACTGGACGCGCTGTATTATGCCTATGTGGAGCCGGGACACATTCCGCCCGGGGTATTTATTCCGCAAACGGATAATATATGAACGCGGCCATCCTCGACGCGACATCCACACCGTCACTCGCGCGCGGCGTGAAAATGCGGTTTGATGACGCCCGCCAGCAATGGCTGCTGAATGCGCCGGAACGGGTGTTGATGCTGGACGAAATCGCGCACGTCATTCTGTCCCGCTGTGACGGTGAAATCAGCATTAACACGCTGTGCCGCGATCTGGCGGTGGAATTTGCGGCGCCCCAGGAAATCATCCAGGCCGATGTCATGGAACTGTTTCAGGACCTGCTGCATCGGGGATTTATCCGCATATGAGTGGACCTTCAGCGCCCCCGCCCGCTCCTATGGGACTGCTGGCGGAATTGACCCATCGCTGCCCATTGGCCTGCCCCTATTGTTCCAACCCGCTGATGCTGGAGCGCGCGGCGGACGAACTGGACACGGACACCTGGCGGCGGATACTGGATGAAGCGGCGAAACTCGGTGTCCTTCAGGTGCA
>JAUSQH010000611.1 GCA_030652895.1 Alphaproteobacteria bacterium | reverse complement strand
GCGGCCGCCAGCACCGAGTTGGTGGCGACCTGGGTGAGGCCATTTGGCCGGCCCACTGTGCCGATATCCAGGGTTATGCTCGACGTGCCAAGCCCAGTGACTGCCGTGTCCCAGTTGATGACCATGGGAGCCGGAGCCGGGAATGTGGTTGCCGGGTCAAGCGTACCATCGGTTTGAAACACAAGATTGCCGGAAGCTACCCGGCCGGCGGGATGTGACGCAATGAGAACATCGGTTACCGGCGTGACATAGGCTTCCGCCGCCCAGGTGTTGGCCGCAGTCTTGATAAAGCCAAAGTTCATCGTGCGGCTTCCGCCCTGGCTGTCATAGAACTGTATACTGCGGATAAAATCGGGAGTGGTGATCGTGCCGTCGGCGATCTGCCCTACGGCATAGCCACCCGCGGAGGGGTGCACGGGTGTGCTGGCTTGCAGGTTCGCCTGCAAAGACATTTGGGTTGTCGGGTCGGCGGTGCCGGTCAGGCTGCTGATGTCAATCGGGCTAAGTGCGGACAGATCGCTCAGGTTCGTGGGCAGGTTGCCCAGATTGTCGATGGGCCAGCCGAACAGATAATTTCCTGCGGAATTTTGCAGGAATCCCTGATCATTGGTGCGAAAAGAACCCGCACGGGTGAAGAGTGTCTCGCCCTGTCCAGCGATCGCCGATGAGGAGGTGACAAAAAACCCCCTGCCGGTAATGGCCAGGTCGGTTGGAGAGTTCGACGCCTGTAGCAGGCCCTGCTTGTCGATGTTCTGATTGGGGGAAATTTGCACGCCGCCCGGTGAATAGGAGTGATCCCCGGCGGGAGAGGTCACCAGTGTGGAAAACCGTGCTTTCGTGTCTTTGTAGCCAATCGTGTTCAAATTGGCGATATTGTCGGAAATGATGCCAAGCGCGCTGGCGTTGGCCGTTAATCCCGATACGCCACTGAATAATGCGCCATAAATACTCATCTGATTATCCTCTTGCGGGGGCCACTTATTCGAAGTGTCAGCCGACTTTTTGTTGAGGCGCATTATTCTTTGCGCCGAGTGAGATTAGACGGCGTCCTTACGAACGCCAGCCGGTGTTTCTATGATTCCTCTGTAGTATGGGGCACAGCCGCGGCAGGCTCCGTCACGGTCAGAACATCTCGAAGATTAATCTTCACGCCGCCGATGACCAGAACCGGCTCATTGCCTGAAGTATCAACGGCGGAAACCATGCCCTTCGTGAAGACTTTGGTGCTAACGGGAACATCATTACGGTCAAACGCCGTCACACTAATGCTGTAGACCCCATCAGGTTGCTGATCACCTTTTTTATCGACGCCATTCCACGACAAATTGTTCAGCCCTGGCAGGGGTTTCACATCCTGCTCAAGCAATATATTGCCACTATTACTCTTTACGGTAACGAGGGTTCTGGCAGCCTTGGGATCGACTTCATAGGTCCAGTTCGCAGCCCCGTTAATCAGGTTAGTGCGGCTGTTGATCGTCCTAATTTCACGTCCGAGATAGTCGAACGCCGCGCTTGAATTACTGGTGCCGCCCGTTACCGAGAGAACGTCTTTAAGACCAATCTTCACACCACCTATCAGTAGTTTTGGCTCATCACCGGAAATCTCTACGTCAGTTACAGTGCCGGTCGTGAAGACCTTCGCGCTGACAGGTTCTTTGTTCGGGGAAAGCGCCGAGACGTTAAGACTGTAGACGCCGTCAGGGAATGAACTGCCGTTTTTATCCTTGCCATCCCAAACAAATTTATGCGTTCCGGCGCCGGTTTTCCCTTCAAGGGTAAATACGGCGTTGCCTTTGCTATCGAGGACCGTAACAGCGCTGCTCGAGGCCTTCGGATCGACTTCATAGGACCAGCTTGCTGCCCCGTTAGACAGATTGGTGCTGCTGTTAGCCGTCCTTACTTCGCGTCCGATGTAATTAAATGCGGTGCTCGACGTATTCCCGCCAGTAAGCGCGATTAGTTTTTCCAGATTTTTGTTGGACTGGATTGACTGTTCAACGGACGTAAACTGTACCAGCTGGCTGGTGAATTCCTTGGAATCCATTGGTTCCAGCGGATTCTGATTTTGCAGCTGAGTGGTCAGCAGCAACAGGAAGCTGTCGAAATCATTTGCGAGTTTATTGAGTGCATTGCCGGAGGCCGTGGCAACGGGTTTGAGCGTCGAAGCCGTCGCTGCTGACGCTGCCGAGGGATTTTTTGGATCCGAAATTACTGCTGGAGATAGCCCGCTGATAGCCATTTTCTATTTCCTTAGATACGGATATTGACGGAACGATTTGCAAACCGCCCGATAGTGGGGGCGACTGAGTCATCCCAGTCTTCCATTGGGTCAGCAGCTGTTTTGTCAAAACCGGGATTTGACCTGCCAGAATTTTGATTGTCGTGACGGCCGCCTTTAAGAGAAAAACTTAGAGCATTGCTGTCTGTTTTGAGCCCGGCGTCCATCAGGCTCCGCTCCAGCGCGCGTGAATCACGTTGCAGTAAATCGAGCGTTTCGGGTCGCTCCACGGCGATAACGGCGGTCAATTTTCCGTCGGAGGAAATTTCCATTCGAACGTCGACGCGGCCAAGTTCAGGCGGGTCCAGCCGCAACTGAAACCGGTTAATTCCGTTGTCGACATGCTGAGAGATATGCAGCGCTATGTCGCGTATCGGAGGACTTACCGGATGAGACGGCGCTTCAGGGCGTGCTATTGTTGGCGTAATACTGGTACGAACGGATTCCGGCTTATCCAGAATAATGAGGTTTCCTGTTTCATCTTGCGTTACTGGGCCACTCACCACGGGCGCCTCGCTCTGTGGTGTGGATATCGAAAGTCCGTCCGGTTTTTGTGCAAGTGCTTGTGAAAAACTCTGAATATCAGCTCCCGTTAATTGTGGCGAAGTGGCGACCTGCGCTTGTGCGGCTGGAGCGGCGGCGGGTAGCGCTGTCGGCGCAGAATTACGATCCGTAAGGGGATCATGTAATGGTGGAGTCGGCGCTTTACCCTGTGTGGACGCCTGTTGCATCTCGCCTGCGAGGATGTTCCCCGTTGCTTGCGCCATGTTTGCTTGGACCATGTCCGCTGGCGGGAGTACCTGGCCAGGAGATAGCGTCGGTTGCGTTACGGCAGATATCGTTGGACTGGGCCGTGTCTGGGCATCTGCATTGTCATCCAAAGTGTGAGCCGGAGAATCCGGAGGCCGTGCGTCAGTTGGAGCCTCAGATACGGAAATAGTTGGCGTGGAGGTTTTATTATCTGATGACTGATTCTGTGGCGCTGTATTCGACGCGTCGGTTAAAGTTTCTGTTGGGTTTTCGGACGCAACTATTTGATCAGAGACCTTGGTTGCTAACGCTCCATGTGCCGATGTAGACGTCTGGCTCGTTCCGGTCGGTGTCTGCCCGCTTTCCCCGGCAATTGGGACCGGCGCTGCTCCAGTTGTATTTATCGGAACATCGGGGAGATTTTTCTTTGACGCCGCTTTTAGTTTACCATCACCTGTGCCCGTGGACGTATCGGAATTCAGTGTTACTTCGCCTGCAGGTGCCACTGCAGGTGAAAGCGACGGAGGATTACCTTGAGCAGTGTCTGTTGCAACTGGTGTAGAAATGATCGCTGTGCTGTTCAGCAGTTTATCAGCGAGTGGCATAAATTGACTGGCGGTCGACTCGCTTGATAATGTGGATTCGTACGCAAACGATGCCGGCGAATTTATAAGTGGTGTATCTGGAATTACGGACTGGGCAGGTAATGCTTCAGACAATTGCGGGTTTAGTGTTAGGGCTTTGTGCTCAGCAGTTGCAGTCTTTGTAACGACTGGTGTTTCGATATTTGAATTCAATACTGTTGATTGGGCGTCTTGAGTTGGCGCTTGCGCGGCATTGTTTAGTCCGTTTTGCAAATTCGTCTGCGCTGATAGTAAGCTCAAAGACGCCAGGCCGGATTGCGGTGCCACAGGATTTTTAGACAGTACTGGTTTCGAGGTAATAGCTGCAGAAGGAGCGGTGGTCACTGCGCTGGCTGTCTGCAATGCAGAGAAATTTTTCACATCAACGAACAGGCTGTTCTTATTGCTGGCGCCAGTGTCCGCCTGTGTCGTGTCAAAAATATAAGTCAATAAATTGCCAAATCCGGCGACATCACTGTTCGTCTCCTGAGTGGATTTGTCAGCTGTTGTAACGGACGGTAGTTCACTAATGTTCGTACTTACAGAAGACGAGCGAGACGCGATTTGCGCGCTTGAATTTTGTTTTCCCTGACCGGGTAGGGCCAATAAACTCTGTGCCAGTTCCATCTTGCTTCCTGCTCGCCGCCACTAATCACTCAGCGGTCAATTATTTCGTATGCCTGAATGCAAACAAGCATCAGCCAGGCAGGTATAAGCAAAGGGCGGGCCAAGTTTCATAAACCAGGAAAAGCCCTGAATTCCCGAAAAATCGAAAACTCCACATTTCAGATTTCCCGGGTGATCGGCAAACATCACCGGGAAAGGGGCGTCACAGGGGGAAGATTATTCCACGTCCCGGCGCACGTCTTTCCATGCAGCACACAGAAAACTCCCGATATGGGCTGGTGTTAGAAGCAAAACGTCTTGCAAACAAATTGGCACCAGGCTTGCATACTTAACCGCGTGAAAGGATATCGCCATGTCAGGAGTTGGAATTCTTGGTAACGCGTTCAGCGGCTTGCAGACGAGTCAGGCTGCGCTGCGCAATACCTCTACCAATATTGCCAATGTTAACAATCCGGACTTTGCCCGTCGTCAGGTCAACGTTCAGTCGCGACTGTTTGGTGGTGTTGAAGTTACGGATATCACCCGTATCGCCAACGATTTTCTGATCCGTGAATCGTATAGCGCCACCTCAAATGCAAAGGCGGCTGAAGTTATCGAAAAGCTGCATGACCGGTTGCAGTCCCTATTTGGTGACCCGTCGGCAAACAATTCCATTGCGGCGAAAATCAACACTATGTTTGCCGATCTTGCTGGCATGCAAGTTGATCCGGCTTCGGCTATACGCCGGGGAACAGGTATAAACGGCATTCAGATTGCCCTGGATGATCTGAATAAACTTGCATCAACGGTTCAACAAATAAGGGCCGATGCAGATCGCGATATTTTCGGTCGGATTGGTATTGCCAATGATCTGATAAAAAATATTCATAGTCTAAATCGTGAAATTGTTTCCGCCAGAACGCTGAGTAATGACGCAAATGCACTTATTGATCAGCGGCAGAGCGCACTGAACAAGCTTTCCGAGATTATGGACATCCGAATTTCGCCCCAGGCCGATGGGCAGGCACACGTAGCAACGACTGACGGCATATTCCTAGTCAGTTCGAGCTTCGCCAATCTACAATATTCAGCAGGATCCTCCGTCAATTCAGACACTATTTTCCCGCGCATTAGTGTGCATAACACCGACTACGCCACAGGAGCTGTCAACCCGGTTGGACAGCCGTTAGAGGCACATATTGTATCCGGTGAGTTGCGCGGCCTGCTCGACATGCGAGATGTCACCTTGCCCAAAATTGCGGAAGAAATTGGCGAATTGGCGGCTAAACTTGCGGATCAGCTGAATGCAATTCACAATGATAATTCCGCCGTGCCGGCGCCCAACCAATTGGTTGGCAGAAATACGGGGCTTATGGCAGCGGATGCGCACGGTTTCACGGGTATCAGTAATTTCAGTATTACCGACGCAGCCGGGCTGACAGTAGTCAGTGTAGAGGCGGACTTTACCAATAATCAGTACCGCGTAAATGGCGGCGCGCCGGTGGCTTTTGGGGGCGCGACGCTTGGAGATGCGGTATCAGCGATCAACACCGGGCTTGGCGCCAATGGCAGTCTTACGTTCAGCAACGGCGTCCTTACGCTTGGCGCCACCAATGCAACCCACGGCGTTGCAATGGCGCAGGATCCTGTATCACCAGGTTTGCGCGCAGCCCGCGGTTTTGCGCATTTCTTTGGTTTGAATGACATTGTGAGCGCCACGGCGCCAAGCCATTATCAAACCGGCCTTACGTCTGCCGCGGCGCACGGATTTACACTCGGGAGCACTGCTCAGTTTAAATTCATCGACTCGACGGGGCGTGTCGTGCGTGACTTCACTTTGAGCGTTGCCGGATCGACATTGGGTGATGTGGTCAGTCAATTGAATGCGGGATTAAGTCCGGTGGGAACTTTTGCTTTGGACGCCAAGGGCGCCCTCGCATTTACACCCGCGTCTGGATTTGTCGGCGGCACACTGTTTTCGGTAAATGATCTCACGGACCGGGGTGCAACAGGCGTCAGTCTGTCACAGCTTTTTGGTGTCGGGCCCGGCGCCAGGCAGAATCAGGCAGCGGGCATGCAGATACGCCCTGATATAGCGTCGAATAATACCCGGTTGGCGCTGGCAAAGTTAAATGTCACGGCGCCGGGGATTGCAGCGCTTGGCGCTGCTGACGATCGCGGAGCGATTGCGTTTCACGCGTTGGAAGACAAGGTGACAAACTTTTCTGCAGCGGGACACTTAACAGGCATCTCCGTCACCCTGAGTGATTATAGCGGACAGTTGCTGTCCAATACGGCGCGGCTGGCGGCGCAAGCTGAAACTGTGAGCACGGACCGTCGGGGAATCCGTGACGAAATCAACGCGCAAATCAGTGATGTTTCCGGTGTGAATCTGGACGAGGAGCTTTCCAATCTCGTTTTGTATCAAAACGCCTATAACGCAGCCGCTCGAATGATCCGGGCCGCTGAGGAGTTATTTGACACACTGCTTGATGCAGTGTGAGCGATGAAGGAATAAAATATCATGACGCGCATATCGACACTTTCAGCGCAGCAGGCCGTCGTCAGCCAGATGTTGCGTGCACAGGCGCAGCTGGCCGATGATCAGCGCCAGGTCGCGACGGGGTATAAATCGGATACTTTCAAAGGAATAGCCCGCGATGCCTCGGCGCTTATCAGCGCGCAGGCGATCGACAGCCGCACCACTCAATTTATAGAACTGGGACAGCAGGTCGGCGCGGTGGTGTCCATTCAGGATACCGCCTTGAGCGGTATATATGACGCGGCGAAAGGTCTGCGCGACAGTATTCTAGGCTCTTTGGCGAATAATAGCGGCCGGACCGTCAGCGTGGATCTCGATAGCGCATTTGTGTCAGGCAAAGCTATGCTGAATACGCGCTATGCAGGCAAATTCCTTTTTGCGGGCGCGCGTTCGGATGTGCAGCCCTTTAATCCGGCGGATATATCGACGCTCGCGACAGTGGCTACACCCATCGCTGATTTCTTTCAGAATAGCCAGCAAAAGGCCCAGGTCCGCATCGAACAGAATGTAATTGTCCAGCATGGCGTCCTGGCTAGCGATATGGGGCTCGATATGATGGCGTCGATAAAGCGGATGGCGGAATATGACGCAGCGACGCCGTTTAGTGAGGCTTTGACCCCCGCTGACAGGGCGATATTGCAGGCTGAGGTGGCGAACCTGGACAATGTGCTGTCCGGGATAATCAAACTCCAGGCCAATAACGGTTTCGTGGCAAATCGTATCGAGTCAGTCGTCATCCGCCAGGAAGCGCTTGAAAACGTTAACAAACAGCTGATAGCGGATCTGTCGGAAGTAGATATGGCAGAAGCAATTACCAGATTTAATCGCGATCAGTTGGCGATCGAGGCGTCCTATAGTCTGATACGCCAACTTTCCCAGATTAGTCTGCTGAATTTCCTATAAACGCTGGCGTTATTTTCCGCAGTGCTTGCCGTCGGCCGCTCGTGCCTGTATTTAAGCGCTATGTCACACACATTGCAATTAACCAATATGGGCTTGCCCGGCGCCCCCGGGGCAACGCGCGTCGTCGTTGCCATGTCGGGAGGCGTCGATTCCTCGGTCGCCGCGGCACTGCTACAAGAGCAGGGCTATGATACGGTTGGCGTAACGCTGCAGCTATATGACCATGGCGCCGCCGTTTCGCGCAAAGGCGCCTGTTGTGCGGGGCAAGATATATATGACGCTCGCTTTGTAGCGGAAAAAATTGGCATTCCCCACTATGTGCTGGATTATGAAAGCCGTTTCCGTCAGGCCGTGATGGACGAATTCGCCGACAGTTACCTGGCGGGCGAAACGCCTGTTCCGTGTGTAACGTGCAACCAGACAGTCAAGTTCACGGATTTGTTGCAGGTGGCGCGCGATCTTGGCGCACAGGCGCTGGTTACCGGGCATTATGTGCGCCGGGTAATGGGCGGCCGGGGGGCTGAACTGCACCGCGCGGTTGATCCGGATCGCGACCAGAGCTATTTCCTCTTCGCCACTACCCGCGCGCAGTTGGATTTTTTGCGCTTTCCGCTAGGTGATCTGTACAAAGATGAAACCCGCGCCATTGCCGGACGTCTTGGCCTGGCTGTCGCCGAGAAACCTGATAGCCAGGATATATGTTTCGTTCCGCAAGGCGGATATGCCAGCGTTATTGAAAAGCTACGGCCGGAGGCCGTTGGGCCCGGCGATATCCAGCATCTGGACGGCCGGGTGCTGGCGCGCCATCAGGGCATCGTTCATTATACGGTCGGCCAGCGACGGGGCCTTGGGATTGGCGGGGGTGAGCCACTGTTCGTCGTGCGTCTGGACGCCGCGACGCGCCGCGTCATTGTTGGCCCGCGCGAAGCGTTGCTTCGCGACCATGTACGTGTGCGTGCGTTGAACTGGCTTGGGGATACCCCGCCGGAGCCAGATGGCCTGGAGGTGGCGGTCAAGGTTCGGTCTACGAGGCCACCGGTTCCAGGCACGCTGTTCCCGGATGGTGCGGGCGGTGCCAATATCACGTTGCGTGAACCCGAAGAAGCCATCGCTCCTGGCCAGGCCTGTGTCGTTTATGAGACCGGAAATAGCGGCCGGGTACTCGGAGGGGGCTGGATCACGCGTGACCACCGGGCATCCTGACGTCCCCGCCCAATAATATGGTATCGGTGAGGCACACAGGTGTGATGTAAAGAATCGTGGCTCACCTAGTGGTATTCATAAGCAAATGGTCATTGGGCGCGTGTTTGAAACGGGACAAAATCAAGATTTGAGGCAGGGCCGTATCACTGCATTTCTCCGCTGGTGGGGCGCAGAATTGTTGGCGCTACTGCCGGCTCGGCTGGCATTTCTGCTGGGGCTTGCCAGCGAAAGCGTTCTGCTCGTTCCCGATGGTGACGATTTCACGGTACAGCGGCTGCTTGGCAATACGGTACGCCCCCTAGGGCTGTTATCGCGGGCGGAAGGTAGAGATCAAGTGGCCCGGTTTCGCGCGACGGGGGCGGAATGTGTATTGCGTATTCCATCCGACCTCGGTTTGCGGCGCCAGGCCCCAATAGCGGTTTCGGCCTTGTCCCAGGGCCTGGACGCGGTTGCGGGCGAAATAGAACGCCAAACGCCATTTTCGCCGGATCAGGTCTATCTGGGGTATCGGGTGGACGACGCTATTGACGCCCGTGGCCGGGTAACGGCGCATCTGTCGCTTGTTCCATGCGCCAGTGCAGATGTAATGCTGCAAACACTGGCCCGATCAGGTATCGTTCCTGACCGGATCACATTGGCTGATGACGCGGGTGCACATTCGGCTGGCGATACTGTTCATATCCTGACACCCCGGAGCAAAGACGCACCGCCCAAATTACTACTGGCGGCAATATGTATTCTTATGCTGGCTGCACTGGCGTCGCCCTTTTTACGCAACGCGATGTCATTATCGCGTGTTCAGACCGAACTGGTGCTGGCGCGGCAGGCGGCAATATCTGTAACGGACAGAAACAGCGGGACAGGGGACGCGCAATCGCAAATGGCGTGGCTGGCGACGCAACGCGGCCAAAGACCGCCGGTTACTGACTTGCTGAATGTACTTGGCGCAGCACTTCCCGATACCGCGTATCTGGCGCAGTTCGAACTTTCTGGCCGTACCCTTTCGTTGCAGGGGGTCGCCCGTACGGCGTCTGACTTGATCGCGCCGCTGGAAGCCTTGCCCCTTGTGGCTAAGGTAGAGTTCACGGCCCCCACATTGCGCAATCCCGTAGAGGGGCTGGAGCAATTTCAGCTAACCCTTCTGTTGCATAACGCCGCTGCTGCGGAGCAACGCGAATGAACGCGCTGACGAGCGTTCGCAAGCGCGCTATGGCGCTGGTGCTATTACTGGCGGCGGCGGCGCTGGTCTGGTTTGGCGCTGTATTCCCTTATCTGGAGGCGCTCTCCCGTTCCCAGCAGCAATTGGGAGCTGCGGTGTCGCAACTGCATATGTACCAACGCGCTATCGCGCGTGGCGTGGCAGACGATACCGGCAAAAATGATACCCTCGCGGCGTTACTTTTTCCGGGGGCCAGTTCCGCCGCCGCCGCGGCCTATTTGCAGCAACATATGGGTGCGGCAACCGCGGACGCCGGCGCGTTGCTGTTAAGTTTTGAACTTCTGCCGCCGGCAGTTACTGAGGATACGTCTCTGCAAACAATAACGGGCCGCATCCGTTTGACCGCAAATACCCAGTCCCTGCGGGCCTTGCTGCATGCACTTGAATCTTTCCGGCCGCCGCTGGTGCTGGACAATGTTTTTGTGCGCGCGCGCAGCGATCAGGATACTGTGCCCGGGGGGCATTTGGATGTACAGATCGATGTTTCAGGCTTCCGGCAGGCAACGCCATGATCAGACGTCAGGTTTTAGTGGTGACAAGTGTTTTGCTGACGGGCATCGCAATTATACCCTGGTTGCGCGACCCCATTGCCGCGGCCGACAGCATCGAAATTGGGGTCAGAAGCTCACAAACACAGCTCAATTTCCACGATCCGGGGCCGCTTGAGACATATGAGGAAATTATCCGGCGCCCGGTTTTCGTGGCTACCCGGCGCCCGTCTGCCGCTCCGGCGTCAAACTCTGGCGCCCCCGGCGAGATATTGCTGCTGGACCGCTATCCGGTTATAGGCGTTGTGATTGCGGGTGAACAACGCATGCTCTTGATCCGTATGCCCGCGGATGACACAGTAAGCCGGATCAAGCAGGGGGCGGTGTTGGACGGTTGGACGTTGACCGAAGTGACCCGTGAACGGCTGGTTCTGGAAATGGCGGGGAGCCGCAAGGAAGTTTCCCTGCGGAATAATGGCGGCAGTTCAGATTGAGCAGGTTTATGCAGACGACTTTATGGCGGCACGCAATACGTGCCGCTTTTCTATTGATGGCGGTTTTGACTGTGTTGACGGCTTGTACGGCCGATCAGCGCCAGCATATAGTTACGTCTGCGCCTCAACCGCCAGCCGTGAGCGAGAGCGCTCCGAACCCGGAACCGGTGAGCGCCGCGAAACATCGATCCGATGGGCAGACAAAACCCATTGAGGAATATTATCCAGCCCCGGGCGGAGTGTCCCGGGACGCGGCGCCACGTGCCGCCACCGCGGCCGGTGATATAAGCCTGAATTTCCAGAACGCCAGCGTCGCAGAGATTGCAGGGATTATTCTTGGCGATCTGCTGAAAGTTCCGTTCACGATCGATGCAGGTGTACAGGGCAGCGCGTCACTCAATACCGGGACGCCGTTAAATCGTGATGCGCTGATCCCGGTACTGGAAGCTGTTCTATCGAGCATGAATGCAATGCTGATTAACCAGGGTGGCGTATATCGGATTAAGCCGGCCAGCGGCTCGGATTTACGGGGGGCGCCGGTCGGGGCAGGTTTGCCGTCGGGCACGGGCGCGGGGTTCGAGGTTTTCGCGCTGTCCTATATCGGCGCGGCGGAAATGGCGAAGATCATTGCGCCGCTGGTTCCCGACGGCCGTCCGGTTAATTTTGACACGCAACGCAACCTGCTGATTATGGGTGGCACCGGACCGGAGCGTCAGTCGGTTCGCGAAACCATTGCACTTTTTGATGTAGACGCTATGGCCGATCAATCGGTGCTGCTGATCAGCCTTGAGCATGTCGAGGTGAAAACAGTCCTGTTCGAGCTGGAAAATATCTTTGGCGACACTGGCAAGGGCCCGCTTGCGGGACTGGTGCGCTTTGTGCCGGTTGAACGGTTGAACGCCCTGATGGTGCTGTCCTCACAGAAGAAATATTTAAGCCAGGCGCGCGACTGGATACGGCGGCTCGACCGTACCCGGCGCGCTGACGAACAGACGGTTTTCGTCTATTTCATGCAGCATGGCTCCGCGCCGGAAATGGTAAAAACCTTGCAGGAAATTTTTACGGATGGACCCCGGAGGCAGGAGGTCGCGCCTGATGCTTCCCCTGCTGACACAAATCTTGAGCTTGCGTTACCAACCCCGTCTGGAAGTGGGACGGGGCTTGGGCCGCAGCCGTTACGCATTACAGCGGACCGGTCCAAAAACGCACTGCTTATTCAGGGGAATGAGCGGCAATATCAGCAGGTCAAGGACGTGCTGGGCAAGCTGGATATCGCACCGCTGCAGGTGATGATCGAGGCGCAGATCGTGGAGGTCAGCCTGGGGGACACGTTGCGCTATGGGGTGCAATATTTCCTCGATACGGGCGGGTTTAATATAGATGATGACAGCATCACGCAACTGACGTCCGGAACGTCAGCGACAGGCATTGCGCCGAACCTGACGTCGCCGCCGGGCGGGTTTGCCTTTTCGTTAACTGGCCGGGCAGGGCAGAACCGGGTTGTGCTGGACGCATTATCGGACTTAACCAGCGTCAATATGATTTCCGCTCCGACACTCTTCGTGCTGGACAACCAGGTGGCGCGCCTGCGGGTAGGCGATGAAGTGCCGATCATCACCCAAACCGCTGACGGACTGACAAATGATTCTCGTACGTTGAATACGGTACAATATCGCAGCACCGGCGTTTTGTTGGAAGTGACACCGCAAGTTAATTCCGGTGGCATGGTCACGTTGCAGATCGTGCAGGAAGTCAGTGCCGCGGTAAACACACAAAGCTCCGGCAGCTCCACGATTAATTCACCCACCATTCAACAACGCAGTTTCCTCAGCACCGTGGGTGTGCGCGACGGCGAAACCATTTTGCTGGGCGGGCTGATCCGCGAGCAGAACTCAAAGGGCCGCAGCGGTATTCCGATTTTGCATCAGGTGCCGGTGCTGGGCAACCTGTTCGGGCGCACCAATAATTCGGCGCAACGTACCGAATTGCTGGTGATGATCACGCCCCATGTCGTGCGCGACACGCAACAAAGCCGCAATGTCGCCGCCGAAATACGTGAGCAGTTTCAGGCTATCTTGCAACTGCAGGAAAAACGTATGGATCGCCCGCGCACAATGTTTGGAGAAGAATAGTGCGATAGCCTATTGCGGCGTGAGCGTTGTGTCGACGTGGTAGTTCCCGGTACCGCCACAGCAATGCTCAACCGAGAGCAGGTAATTGCCCGGATTAACTCGCGTTTGCATGCCGAAATTATAGCCGCCGCCGCCATCGTCATTGCGGGCGATCGTGTTGCCGTGGCTGTCCAGCAGGCGGGCTGCAACATCACTGGATCCGCGCGAACTTACCGCCAGCGTGCCGGGCTCTGTAATGTGCAGTGAAAACATATTCACGTCATTGGCTGCGCTGATCTGGCCATTGCGGCTGGCGCGGGTCGCACCCGCCTGCAAAAGGGCGGTGGCTGAACGCGGCGCATTTGGTATGGCATCCGCTGCACTGGCCCGGCTTGCCCCAACGGCGATATCGAAACTGGCGGCCGGGGTCAGCGCATCGCCGCTTCTGTACAAATACAGTTTGGAGAAACCTTGCGGCGTCGTATCCGGGAAAATGGCGCTGGCTTGCAGGCGGCTGCCTTCGGTGCGCAGGATATTGATTGTACTTCCCGGTGGCCCAGCCAATATGGCGTCCGGCCCGGCATTTGCGATTTCCGGTCCTGACAGGTCAATGATTGTGCGTTGGTTGCGCGGGACGCTGACAACAGGATAGGGCGAAGGGCGCATACCCGTAGCGCCCAATGCCGCGGAAAGTTCCGGCAGCCACGCGCGAGCAGATGCAGGCAGACTGGTGTCCGCTTTGGCGATGGCCTGCAACGCCCCGCCCATCGCCGCGCCAAGTGAATTTGATAATGTTCCGGCGCTTCCTTCGCGGGCCGCAAATAGTCCCTTACAGGTACGCTGTAACAGCAATGCGCGCGTACCCGGCTGGCCCCCCAGTGAGCGATATAAACTGAACAGACGCCGTGCGGCTTCCGCCAGTTCGCGATCAGTGTCTGAAAGTCTGGCATTGTCCGCCGTGCTAATGCCGCCATCGGGGGTAATACGTACTAAGGGTCCTTCGGTGCGTAACGCCTCGGCGGAAATACGGTTTGAATCGTCAAAAAGCTGCGCCAGTCCTGCCAGATAATCGGGCGATCCGTCTGCCTCGACGCGTAATGTTGATTGGGCGAAAGCAGGGAGGCCCGGTATTAAGCCAACACCGAAAAGAGCCATCAGAACGGCCCTTGCCCATATTCCTGGCCCTCGCGCCATGCGCGGGGGCGCGGTGAGTGTGTGTCGCCAATAACACATCACAAATGTGGCTTTCGGGCAGCCAGATCGCTGTCCAGCAACGCAAACAGAAGATGATCCTGCCATATCCCGTTGATCCGCAAATAACGCCGCGCCAGACCTTCTTCCTGAAAGCCTGCATGGTGCAGTACGGCCTTGGAGGGTTCATTGTTCGGCACACAGGCGGCTTCCAGCCGGTGCAGGCCAAGCTGCTGAAACACAAACGGCACCACGCATCGCGCCGCTTCACGCATATAGCCCTGGCCCGAAAATGCCTGCCCCATCCAGTATCCCAGCGAGCATGATTGCGTCACGCCGCGCCTTATATTGCTTAACGTTAGCCCCCCCATCAGGGCTGAATCCTCAAGCCGGAAGATGAACAGGGCATAACCGGTCTCCTCACGCATCTCCTGTGCATACCGTTTCAGACGGCGACGGTATGCCGGCCGGCTCAGATCATCCGCCGGCCATATTGGCTCCCACGGGGTCAGGTACGCCCGGCTATTCTCGCGCACCGCCGCCCATTCGGCGTGATCGCCCAGAACTGGAGGGCGCAGGAATACTCTGCGGCCCTCAAGCCGCACCTGCTCGCCCACTAACGCCGATGGCCGCAATAAGGACATATTTCTGAACGACGCTCCCCGCACATAGCCCGTTTAGGGCTGCGGCATTATACCGCGCCGAATCTTGCCGCAATTTTGGCAGTTGATTCAAGCCGCGTGATGGGCCCAAGGGCCGAAACCGCCAATTTCGGCCTGTTCAGCATTCTCTCGGCATAGCGTTGTACTGCCGTTACATCCACCGAATCAATTTTTTCGACCAGTTCCGTATTGGTCAACAGACGGCCACGAATTAGCAGGTGCCGCGCCATTTGCTCGCATCGGGCGCCCGGGGATTCAAGCCCCATCAAAAGCCCTGCCTTCAGCTGCGCGCACGCGCGCGCCACTTCATCGGATCGCACGGAGCCCGCAAGCGCCTGCATTTCACCGATGACGACCGGCACCAGCTCGCCAAGCCTGTCCTGCCCGGTACCTGCATATACACCAGCTATGCCTGTGTCCACGAATGAGCTGGAAAATGCGTAAATAGAATAACATAGGCCACGTTTTTCACGCACTTCCTGAAACAGGCGCGACGACATACCTTCGCCCAGAACCGTTGTGAATATCTGGCTGGCGAAGTAATCGGGGTCGTCATAGGTGACCCCTTCCAGCGCCATTACCAGATGGACCTGTTCAAGATCCTTAACTTCACGGGCGTCACCTCCTTGATAGTGTGCATGCGGCAAATCGCGGTGCATTGACTGGGCAAGTCTGGAGAACTTCTCCTGCGCCAGTTCGACCAGCGCGTCATGATCAACGGCTCCGGCCGCCGACAGCACCATATCCTGTGCACGGTAATTGCGCGCCATATGTCCACGCAATATATCCGGCGTCATGCCGCCGACACTGTCCGGTGTTCCCAAAATCGTGCGGCCAATGGCCTGGTCCGGATAGGCCGATTCCTGCAGCCGGTCGAATATCAGCTCATCTGGCGTATCGAGTGACTGCCCGATCTCCTGAATTACCACATCCTGTTCGCGTTCCAGTTCCGACGGGTCGAAAACCGATTCCTGCAAAATATCGGCCAGGATATCGACCGCCAGCGGCACATCATTTTTCAGGACGCGGATAAAATAGGCCGTATTTTCGCGGCTGGTATAGGCGTTGACATGGCCGCCGACAGCCTCGATTTCTTCTGCGATCTGCATCGCGCTGCGCCGCTTGGTGCCCTTGAACGCCATATGTTCCAACAGATGGGAAATGCCATGCATCTGGTGCACCTCATGGCGTGCGCCACTGTCAACCCAGATGCCGATGGCGGCGCTCTCCAGATGTGGCATATGCACACTTACCACGCGCAGGCCATTGGGCAGTGTTGTTACACGGGGGGCCTGTGTCATTGGATTTTCGCCTCTATAAAAGCTTCAACGGTTGCAAGTTCATTCGCCAGGGGGGTGCAGCGTTCCGGCAGACGCAGCAGATCGCCGTAACGTGGGGGCAGTTGCGGGCGTATTCCCGTGGCTTTTTCCACCGGATCGGGGAACTTCGCCGGATGGGCAGTCGCCAAAGTCACCATCGGGATTTGCGGTTCGTGCGTATACCGCCGCGCGGCGGCACGGCCCACCGCGGTATGGGGATCAATCTGCATGCCAGTTTCTTTGAACGTGCGGGTGATTTCGTTCAAGGTCGTAGCTTCATCCACCCGGTAAGCGCTGAACTGGCCGGTGATATAGTCATGCGCTCCCGGTGAGAGAGTGAAGCTGCCGGATTGTGGCAGGCTGCCCATCTGCGCGGTCACCCTTTCTGCGTCGCGTGAATTTGCTTCAAACAATAGCCGCTCAAAATTGCTGGAAACCTGAATATCCATGCTGGGGCTTAACGTCGGGTGAACTTCGCCAAGCTTGTATTCGCCTGTGGCTAGGGTGCGCGCCAGAATATCATTATTGTTGGTGGCGATCAGCATCCGGTTGACCGGCAGACCCATACGCTTGGCGGCATAGGCTGCATAGATGTCGCCGAAGTTTCCGGTTGGGACGCTGAAGTTTACCGGGCGCAGGCCGCCCCCCAAAGCAAGCACGGTGTGGAAATAATAAACGATCTGTGGCATGACCCGTGCCCAGTTGATCGAATTCATGCCCGACAGCCGCGCGCGGGCGCGAAAATAGCCATGATTGAACATCGCCTTAACCAGCGTCTGGCAATCGTCAAAGGTGCCTTCGATGGCGATATTGTGGACGTTAGCTTCCTGCACCGTCGTCATCTGGCGGCGCTGGATTTCCGAGGTGCGCCCCCTGGGGTGTAGCACAAATATATTTGCGGCCTCACGGCCCTTGATGGCGTGGATGGCAGCGCTTCCGGTGTCGCCGGAAGTGGCGACAAGAATGTTCACCCGCTCCTTGCGCTGCGTCAGCACATGGTCAAACAGGCGGCCAACCAGTTGCAGCGCCACATCTTTGAAAGCCAGTGTTGGCCCGTGAAACAGCTCCAGCAGCCAGTTTTGATGATCAAGCTGCACCAGCGGCGTTACCGCCACATGGTCAAAACTGCCGTAGGCTTCATCGATCAGACGCTTGAGGGTCGTGGGATCAATCGCCGTGCCCACCAGGGGCTGCATCACACGCAGCGCCAGTTCGGCATAGGACAGCCCCGCCATAGCGCTTAGATCATGCGCCGAAAATTGCGGCCAGAATTGCGGCACATACAGACCGCCATCTTCAGCCAGGCCTGCGAGCAGGGCCTGATCAAAATCCAGCTCTCTGGCCTGTCCGCGGGTGCTGATATATTTCATAAAATCCAAACCGGTCTAATCAGGTAAATAACGGGCGCGAAGATGCGCTTTGAAAGCTGCTGTGCCAAGTGGTGCGCCGGTCGTGCGGACCAGTAATTCATCGGTGCTGTAACGGCTGCCCCATTGATGCACATTATCACTCAACCATCCCATCAAGGGTTTGAATTTACCCTTTGATATGGCGGGTAAAATTTCTGGCTGCTGCTGTTTGGCAGCGGCAAAAAACTGTGCCGCCGCCAGCGCTCCCAGCGTATAAGTGGGGAAATAGCCGAACAGTCCGGCCGGCCAATGCACATCCTGCATGCAGCCATCGGCGTCGTTTGGAGGGCTAATTCCAAGCAGTAACCGCATTCCGTCGTTCCATGCCCCGGGTAAATCAGGGATGAGCAAATCACCACCGATCATCGCCCGTTCCAGCCGGTACCGCAGCAACACATGTAACGGATAGGTAACTTCGTTGGCGTGCACACGGATCAGGTCGCGTTCAACATGTTGAAACAGGCGCTGCAGATTAACCGGCGTCCAGGCTTTCCCATCACCAAACGCAGCGGCCATTTTCGGAGCCAGGTAACCGACGAATTCCGGGCCGCGGCAGGCCAGCATCTCAACAATCAGGGACTGGCTTTCATGGGCAATCATGCCGCGGGCACGGCCCACTGGCTGACTACGCCAGGCTTTCGGCAGGCCACGTTCATACATGGCGTGGCCGGTTTCATGCAGCACGGCCATCAATCCTTGCAGAAACTCCGTATCGATGTAACGGGTAGTGATGCGCACATCGTCAGGAACCCCGCCCGAAAAAGGGTGGTGGCTGACGTCCAGACGGCCATGCTCGAAATCAAATCCCAGATCGCGCATCAGCTCCAATGCCACGGCGCGCTGTGTGTCGACGGGGAAGGGGCCTTTGGGTTCCATGATTGCAGGTTGCCGGCGTTGATGTTCCAGCACCTGTGGCAAAAAGTCCGGCAAGAAATCCTCTAGCTCGGAAAACAGCGCGTCAACAGCCGCAGCCTTTGCGCCGCTGTCAAACTGGTCCAGCAATGCGTCATAGGGTGAGCAGCCGATCAAGGCAGCTTTTGCGGTTGCAGCGTCACGAGTGAGTTGCAGCAGTATATCAAGGCTAGGTGCCAGTGACTTGAAATTATTATCTTTCCGGGCCGTTCTCCAGGTGACTTCACAGTTACATGCCGCCAGCGACAACGCCTCGACCAAATCCGCGGGGAGAGCCGTGGCATTGCGCCAGGAGCGCCGCATGCGAGCAAGATTTGCCTGTTGCCAACCATCCAGCCGCGACAGATCGTCTTCTGCGGCGGCCAGCAGATCGGCGATTTCGGAACTGCATAATGCCTCATGACGGATCAGTTTCAATGTGGACAGCTGTTCAGCGCGGGCGTCCGCGCCGCCATTGGGCATCATGGTCGCCTGATCCCAATCCAGCACGGACAGTGCGCCGTCAAGACGACTGATGCGGGTAAAGTGGCGCTCCAGCGTATTGTACGCGTTATCTGCGCGTTCGGATTTGTTCCGCGACATAAAAGCCGAAGACGATGAGGAGGGCGACGGCGAGGCTGAACCAGGTGAGGGCATAACTTAGATGATCGTTACTTATCTTGATGCGGCTTTGGCCACCAATTGGTAAACCGCCCGGATTGGGGGTGGCATCCGCTTCGAGGAATATCGGTGCATAATGCACTATCCCAAGAAATTTTGCCATCCCGTCCAGATCACCATAGAACCAGATATTTTTCTCTAGATCATTATCCGCAACAAAAGTGTTTTGCAACCATGGCTTACGGCCAACTCCGGAGACACTAACTAAGCCTTCAATCTGGCCTTCCTTTCGGGTTTCCGGGGCGTGTTTGTCCAATGGCACCCAGCCACGGTTGAAAAGCACGAAACTGCCATCAGATCGTTCCAGAGGCGTGATGATCAGATAGCCCGGTTTGCCGGCGGAACTGGCCGCATACATGTGAATCTCTTTGTCATGATGAAACCGCCCCTCAACATGTGCCTTGCGGTAACGCCACGCATCTGGATCAAGATCACCAAAGGGCAACGGGTTGGCGGGCAGGGCCATCTGCGCGTCAATAATGGCGATGATTTCAGATTTCCATTGCAGTCTCTCTAATTGCCAGACACCTAAGCCTAGCAGCAGCACAAGGGCGATCGCCGTCATCAGACTTGGCACCAGTGGCAGGGCTGAAAATACTTCACGCAGGAAAGTACGGAGTGTTTTAAGTGTCATCAATTTGGCCATTTCCGGCTTTATGCCTGTATTGCAGGGCAATCATAAGGGCTTTGAGGGGCCGCAACAGGCCCAGAGAAAGGCCGGTTATCAACGGCAACCACAGCGCGGCATGCAGCCAATAAGGCGGCTGATATTTGACTTCGACAACCAGCGCCGCGGTAACCACAATGGCGCCGGCTATGAGCACGACGAAAACCGCTGGTCCATCAGCGGAATCCATCTTGGTGAAATCTGTGTTACAAACGGAACAGCATGGCAGCACCGTCAGAAAGCCGCGAAACAGCGGTCCTCTGCCGCAGGCCGGGCATTTGGATCGCAACCCGGTGGTCAGGGGCGACGGGCGACCCGTCACTCCTGTAACCAAGCTATCTTATCAGCCACCCCAGACATAGATGCAGGCAAACAGGAACAGCCACACCACGTCCACAAAGTGCCAGTAC
>JAUSQH010000610.1 GCA_030652895.1 Alphaproteobacteria bacterium | reverse complement strand
CACCATCGGGCCGGACAGTGATCTGGTGATTGACGAATTTGTATATGATCCTACGTCACAAACCGGCCGCCTGACCGCAAACTTCACCAAAGGGGTGCTGCGCTATGTTTCGGGCAAGGTAGCGCAGGCCAATGCATCTGCGGTCACCATTAAGTCCCGCGACGCCACCATCGGGGTGCGCGGAACGGCATTGTTCATTATTGATGATCCTGAGGCGGGCGACGGCGCCCAGTTTATCGGCCTGCTCGGACCTGGAGGGCGCAATGACGCCGGCTTAAAGATTGGCGGTATGACGGTAACGACCCCGCTGGGCAGTGCGGACGTATTTCGCGCAGGCTTCGGAACCTTCGTTTCGCCAGGGCAGGCCCCGGGGCCCGTTATCCAGACACCGCCACGTCTCACGCTGCTACTGCAAAACCAATTAACGGCGCCAGTGCCGACAACGGATGTTGCCGCGAGTAGTGAAGAGGCTGGCGGCGGGACGTCTGAAAGTGCACCCGTGGTAACTAATGCGGCTGAAACGTCGGGTTCAAAGACGGTTCAGACCCGGGTGAGTTCACTGGCCGTTGCAGCGGTGCTGGCCGATCTCGGCGTCGTAACTGGCAACTCGCTGCAAGCAGAAGAAGCAGGCGCAGGCACCAGTGATTCACCCCGGATCTCCCGGGATACAACTTCGCCCCCACCGCCGCCTGCTACCACGGCGCCCCCACCACCGGCTACTACGGTGCCACCGCCGCCGCCACCCACTACTACGGTGCCACCGCCGCCACCGCCACCGCCTACTACTACGGTGCCGCCACCGCCGCCGCCGCCGCCGCCGACCGGGTCGACAGCCATCGAAAATGTGACTCAGGTGGCGCAGAACAACGCGACCGGCGCTTTGCCGTTCAACGTCGCCATCCCCTTCGCTGCGGAAATGACATGGTCATCCGTGGCCGATATCGATTTGCATATGACCGGCAATGACGCGTCTGGGCGGTTTCATATCAATTTCTCCAACCAGGGTAGTTTCACTGGCTCCCCCTTTGCGCAGCTGGATGAAGATCAAACTGGCATTGGCGGGTCTGAGGTTATTGGCATTTCGCAGTTTACCCCCGGTGCGCCGTACCGGGTTGGAGTATTTGATTTTGGCGCTGGCAGCGCAGGTGCGGGTACATCGGGTCTGGCCGATAACGCAAATGTCCGTTTGCGATATATAAGGAACGGGCAGATTTCCCGTGGGCCGGGCGGCAGCACTATTGTTAATGGTACGGTGCTCGCAACGGTTAGCCCGACATTGGGACGGGTCGGAAATACCTGGGTCGGGTTGGAGCTTGATCCTGCAACGGGCGTATCCAAGGTGATCGATCACTTTGGCGATAGCCCTTCGACGGATGGCGTTGCCGCGGTATTTGAGGCTCTGCCATAGCCACCGCCAACTCCGTAAGCCGGCGCGGGCGGCTACTGGTCAGCTAACGAGTAAGGCCGAGCGCGTATTCTCATGAAGTTTGCGCTCGGTTTGCCGCCCATGCGAATTTTTGAGCGTTATACGGGTAGTTGACATTCACGCTCGGGGTTGTGTTAGCGCTCGCGCAAGGGCAAAATCACACAATGATCGATAAGCTTACCGGGACGGCATAATCAGTATCTGAAATGACTAAAAATGGTTCCGGCAAACGCGCCCAGACAAAGAAAGCCAATCGCGCCGCTATTTTACAGGCAGCACGGGCCCTGTTTGGCGAGTTAGGTTATAGCGAGACGACGGTGCGCGATATTATTGGCCGCACCAGTCTGGCCAGCGGTACATTCTACAATTATTTCAGCGGCAAAGAGGAAATTTTCAAGGCGCTGCGCGATGAGACGGCGCAACAGGTGCGGCCGCGTTTGCGCGACGAACGTATACGCGCCACGTCTTTCGTGGATTTCATTCACCGCACCTTCCGTTCCTTTTTCGAGATTATGGACGCCAATCGCGATCTTTACAGCATCATCCGGCGCAATAGCGGGCTGTTGCGCCTGCAACAGGACACGCCGGAAATTATTGCGGGTTTTGATGAGTTGCGCGATGACGTGGAAGACGCGATCCGGCGCGGTTTGCTGCCGTCAATTGATATCGATTATTTTGTCTCGGCCATTATCGGGGTGGCGCTCGAGGTTGGCGACGCCATGATCCAGCGCATACCTGTAGACGTCGAAGCCGCAGCGCGCTTCGCATCGCAGTTGTTTACCGGCGGCATCCCCGCGTTGCCAACGGTGGAACCCGGCATAGCAAGTAAGGCGTAAAAAAAGGCCGCACCCTTCCGTGCGGCCTTTTCTCGATTATCCGTGGCCAGATTATTCAGCGGCGGCCAGGGCGCGTGGATCGCGGCCTTCGTTTATGGCCTTCAGGAATTTGATGCCTTCTTCAGCAATTTCGTCACCGACCATCGCATCGCCTTCTTCATGCAGTTCTTTGAGATCGACGAACGCCGCATAATTAGGGGCGGTACGTTGTGTGACAATACCGGATTTGACCAGTGTCTTGACCAGGGAGCGGAATACGCTGGTGCTTTTCGCCATACTGTCACGGCGGCGCTTGTCAGTCATTGCTTCAAACACGGCGCCCTGCACCCACTGCCAGTCCAAGCCAAGTTCCTGATATAGCGCGTTCTTATGTTCAAAGCCAAAGCTGTTGCCCTTCAGCAGAGCGCTGAAAATGGTCCATGCCCAGTCTTCGATCTGTTCGCGTTCATGCTCCGGCAGATGGGGGACCGTCTTGTCTGCCCAGATCTTGCCAAATTTGTGATGGAATGCTTCGTCGGTCATGGTGAATTGCAGCAGGCGTTTCAGGGTTGGATCGTTCGAGAACTGATAGAAGTTCGAGAACAGACCCATGGCCAGACCTTCCAGCACCATTTGCAGGCCGACAATTTTTTTCCAGACCAGCGGGCTGTAGACCATTTCCGTAATGAGGGTCATCAGGAACGGATCCATTGTGGTGGGCTTGCCCCAGCGCGCTTTGATATAATTCGTGAAGCCGGTGACGTGGCGGGCCTCTTCGCGCGCCTGGTTTGCGGCATATTCCTGCGCGCCTGGATCCAGTAGGATGTGGCAAAGATCGGCAGAAAGGCTAAGGGCTGCCTGTTCGCCATGCAGAATTCCCGATAGCACGAAATGAACCGAGCCGTTTACCAGGCGAATTTTCTGACCGTCATCAAGTTTGTCGGCGACGGCGGTGCGCAGTTCCAGGTTAAGCGTTTCCGGCATGACGAGTTGCGTCGAGAGATCAAACGGCGCGCTGAAATCGATATATTTCGGATCCATCGGATCCCAGAAATGGTCGTTTGTCGCTGCAATGATTTTGTCAAAGGCGTTAGAACGCTTGCCATAGCGGTCGGGGTTCAGCATCGCGGGGAAGTCGTCTGACCGCACGCATTCATAGGCGTCGTCAATATTGAAGTTTTCCATTTTAGTACTCCTTTACGTGTGTCTCTCGGTGTGGCGGAATTTCAAAACCGGCGTTAGACCAGGATATTCTACTACCCTGCCATCGCCTCATACCCTGTTTAATTATGTTGTTTTAATTTAAATGTCAATTGGAACTGACAGGAAAGTAGGCGTTGTCACAAATTCATAAACCGTTGGGCCGCAATTTCTTGCAGACCATTTAATTTCAACAGGTTAGTGGCATTGTGTGTTGAGGTTTAACCCGAAGCGCGCCCCCACTTGCAGTCATTACCCGGTTTATCCGGGTAATGACTGCGCTACGGCAGAGCCTTCAAATGTGTCTGGATTGCCCGGATAAACCGGGCAACGACAGTATGGGAATGGGCAGGGTTTCGCCCAAAACCAACTTGCTATAGTCGCTTACCGGTGGTTCGGCATGACCTTGGTGGCGAACAGGTCCAGCGAGGTTTTTATCTGTTCGGGGGTATGAATTCCCTGGGGTATCAGCAGATAGCATTCCTTTACGGGGATCGCCTTATTGACTTCCGCAAGGCGTTTGTTCAGCGTTTCCGGCGAACCGATCAGCAGTTCCGGCAGGCCAAAGCCGAATGGCACCGACCATTGGTCCCAGAACCATTTCATGTCTTCCCACCATTCCCAGGCCTGCGCGTCTGTGGGGGCGCAGATCATGATGCCACCCCAGCAGGCTTCCTCGCCGGGCTGGAAGTCATGCCCATGATGCCTGGCCTCTTCGCCCCATTCGCTCCACAATGTTTTGCAGAAATCGAGATTGTCGGTCAGCACAATCGGCTTGCCCTTGTATTTCGCCCAGAATTTGGCCGTGCGCAGGCTGGAAGAAAAGCCTCCATACAACGGGATTTCCTTTTGCAGCGGCTTCGGCGCGATGCCGATTTCGCTGAAATTCATCTGCGCATCCACGCCCTGGCCATATTTATGATAAACCGGGTGATCATGCGGGTTTTTGAAACCGGGGGTGGGAAAGTTCCAGTATTTGCCACGATAACTGAAGGTGTCATTGTACAAGGCTTTGTAGATCACCTCGACAAATTCGGTGAACAGTTCCCGGTTCATTGTGTCGGCAGGACTTTCGGCATTCCAAGGGCCAACCGCTTCGACCTCCGGCTTGATCTTGAAATTGTCCAGCCAGCGCGCCTGATAACCGCGCACCAGGCCGACATTGAAACGCCCGCCCAGCATATTGTCCAACGTAGCGATCTTTTCCGCGACGATGATCGGATTATTGGTGCTGGCGACAAAACCGCAGGACATCACCCGCATCCGTTTCAGATGCTGGCCCAGCCACATGGCCATCAGGCAGGGATCATTGGCCATTTCAAAGCCTTCGATCTGTAAATGATGCTCGGGATGGCCTATGGCGTAATAATCACGCTCGTCGGCGAATTTGGCATATTCTGCCAGTTCGCCCAGAAAGCGTTGATACAATTCCGGCTTGCGCCCGGCCATGCCCGCTTCCAGTTCGGCGCGCCGGCCCACTGTCCCATAAATGAACAAACTAAAATCCATGCTCTCTCTCCCTGATGATTTGTTGCCTCAACTATAGGACATTTTGTCTGACTTTGGATCACAATTTCTAACGATTATTAGGTTTATGTCCTATTTCCCCTGCCAGTTGGGCTTGCGCTTTTCGGCGAAGGCTTTCGGGCCTTCCTGGGCGTCCAGACTCTGGTAGACGGGCTCAAAAATCCGCCGTCCGGCCTCCTGCGCCGCGCTTTTGCCCATTTCGGTGGCGGTATAGACCATCTGTTTGGCGGCCATGACCGTCAGCGGCGCGTTTTCACAAATAGTTTGCGCCAGTTCCAGCGCCTTGGTCATCAACCCATCGGGCGCCGTGACATGATTGACAAAGCCAAATTCATAGGCGCGCTGCGCCGTAACCGGATTTCCTGTCATCAGGATTTCCAGCAATATTTTTTGCGGGATCATATGCGTGAGCGGCGTCGCCCAGGGCATGCCGCGCGCCACCTTGGCCTCGGTAATGGCGAAACG
>JAUSQH010000604.1 GCA_030652895.1 Alphaproteobacteria bacterium | reverse complement strand
GAACTGGATGGCGGGCAGCACAATTTTATTGCCGCGCAGCGCAAGGATGAGCGCCGCACGAATTGGTTAAACGCAAAAGGCGTTACGGTTTTGCGGTTTTGGAATAATGACGTGATGGGCAATATGGAAGGTGTGCTGCTGGAAGTTATGCGCGTATCGGAGAGCCTTGTTTCGCGGCGGCAGACCCCCTCCCTAACCCTCCCCCTTTCAGGGGGAGGGAATGAGTGTGGCTCGCTTGATATTGTGTTGGGGGAGGTGGACAAGTGAAGCGTCTTGCTTGGGCAACAATTGCATTGTTTGGGTCGGCTATTGCGGCGCAAGCGTCGGACTTCGAACTCATAACGACCCTCCTGGACGACGGATACAGATTGATTACGACTTCCTATCAAAGCGACATCAGTCGAGAGGCAATTTACCTTGAGAAGGCGGGCAATTATTGGGTCTGTCTAGTCTCGTACCAACTGGAAGATACGGTCACGGTCTTGCCACCGTATACTGTGGTCAAGGCACCGTATGCCGGTGGTGGCGCGTGTTTTCCATTGTCAGGCAAGGGTGAACGCTAATGAGTGTGCGGCGGCTTTGTGCGGACCAGCCTGCATCGTTTGCGTTTACGCCAGAAAATCTCGACTGGTGCGCAAATGAAATCAAAAAATATCCTGACGGCCGTCAGGCCAGCGCGGTGATCGCGCTGCTGTGGCGTGGTCAGGAACAGAACGGCGGCTGGGTGACGGAACCCATGATCCGCACGATCGGCGATATGCTGGGTATGCCCTATATCCGGGTACTGGAAGTCGCCACCTTTTACACGATGTTCAATCTTGCGCCGCGCGGAAAATATCTGCTGCAGGTCTGCAAGACGACGCCGTGCTGGCTGCGCGGTTCCGATGACGTTACCGGTATTGTCAAAGCCAAATTAGGGGTTGCACCCGGGCAGACTACCAAGGACGGACTGTTTTCCTGGATGGAAGTCGAATGTCTGGGCGCGTGCGCGAATGCGCCGGTTATACAGGTAAATGACGATTATTACGAAGACCTGGATGCGGCGAAAACCGAAGCGCTGCTGGATGCGTTGGCGCGCGGGGAACAACCCCAAATCGGGTCGCAGACCGGCCGCCGCAGTTCTGAACCCGAGGGTGGACGTACGACCCTGACAGGTGTTTCCGGGGGAGACCGTTAATGTTGCAGGATAAAGATCGCATCTTCACCAATCTCTATGGTTTCGACGATTGGGGTCTGGATGGCGCGCGCCGCCGGGGTGACTGGGACAATACGAAGGCGCTGCTGGACAAGGGCCGCGACTGGATCGTGGACGAGGTAAAGGCATCGGGCCTGCGCGGGCGGGGCGGGGCGGGCTTTTCAACCGGCCTCAAATGGTCGTTCATGCCCAAGACGAATGATGGCCGGCCGCACTATCTGGTGGTCAATGCCGATGAGTCCGAACCGGGCACCTGCAAGGACCGTGAAATCCTGCGCAACGATCCGCACAAGCTGGTCGAAGGCTGTCTGGTGGCGGGCTTCGCCATGGGCGCGCATGCGGCGTATATTTATGTGCGCGGCGAGTTTATCCTGGAGCGCAAGCGTCTGCAGGCTGCCGTCGATCAGGCCTATGAAAGCGGTCTGCTGGGGGACAACGCCTCGGGGTCGGGATGGAAATTTGATGTTTATGTACATCATGGCGCGGGGGCCTATATTTGCGGCGAAGAAACCGCATTGCTGGAAAGCCTGGAAGGCAAAAAAGGCCAGCCGCGCCTGAAGCCGCCGTTCCCGGCCAATATGGGGTTGTATGGATGCCCGACCACTGTCAACAATGTGGAAAGCATAGCGGTTGCGCCCACGATTTTGCGACGCGGTGCGGCATGGTTCATGGGGTTCGGACGCCCCAATAATTCCGGCACCAAGGTTTATAGCATTTCCGGGCATGTGAATAACCCGTGCAATGTGGAAGAAGCCATGAGCATTCCGATGCGCGAACTGATCGAGAAGCATGCGGGCGGGGTGCGCGGCGGCTGGGATAATCTGCTGGCCGTCATTCCCGGCGGTGCCAGCGTGCCGATGATTCCAAAATCAATCTGCGATACGGTGCTGATGGATTTCGATGCGCTGAAGGAAGTACGCTCCGGCCTTGGCACTGCGGCGGTGATTGTCATGGACAAATCGACCGACCTGATCAAGGCGATCGCCCGGCTGTCGGCGTTTTACAAACATGAAAGCTGCGGTCAGTGCACGCCGTGCCGCGAAGGCACCGG
>JAUSQH010000603.1 GCA_030652895.1 Alphaproteobacteria bacterium | reverse complement strand
GTGGCCCAGAAATTCACCAGAACCACTTTGCCCTTAAATTCCGCCAAAGTATGGGATTTTCCCTCCGCGTCCTGAAATTGCACCTCTGGCAATGGGGCAGGCGCCGGTTTCAGCACGAAATTCTGCAGGGCGGGCGCGGGGGCGGTCGATTGCGCCGCCGCAGCAATATTGCCAGAAAGCCCTGCAATGGCGTATACCGCGCCAATCAGCATCGCGCAGAATATCGCGTACCTCGTGCGCCTGAGTATATCCGCCTTTACCGCTATTTCTGTGCGTATGCCCAACATTGCTTTACCCTATCCCCTTTAGGCCAGAACCCAACTTATGAGCAAGAAACCAACATCCACGCAGACAGACGGCGCCAATACGCTTTGGGGCGGCCGTTTTGCCGGCGGCCCCGCAGAAATCATGGCGCGCATCAATGCCTCTATCGGGTTTGATAAACGGCTCTATGAACAGGATATAGCCGGTTCCAAGGCGCATTGCGAGATGCTGGTGAAGCAAGGCATTGTTGGAGAAGAAGACGGCGCGCAAATTCTGGGTGGCCTGGACACTATTCTGGATGAAATTACTGCTGGTAAATTTGCCTTCAGCGAGGCGCTGGAAGATATTCACATGAATATCGAGGCGCGGCTGGCGGAACTGATTGGTCCCGCGGCGGGGCGGTTACACACCGCACGTTCGCGCAATGATCAGGTCGCCACCGATTTTCGCTTATGGGTGCGCGACGCGGCGGACCATCTGGAAGCCGGATTGCGTGATCTGCAACGCGCCCTTCTGACCCGTGCTGACGAACATGCAGCCAGCGTCATGCCTGGCTTTACACACCTGCAAAGCGCGCAGCCGGTGACCTTTGGCCACCATCTGCTGGCCTATGTGGAAATGTTTGGCCGTGACCGGGGGCGCTATATCGATGCGCGCGCGCGCATGAACGAGTCCCCGCTGGGCGCCGCCGCACTGGCAGGCACATCGTTTCCAATTGACCGGGAGTTGACGGCGCACACGCTTGGTTTTGCGCGGCCCATGCGCAATTCTCTGGACGCCGTATCCGACAGGGATTTCGCACTGGAGTTTCTCGGAAGTTGCGCCATTACCGCCACGCATTTGTCGCGACTGGCGGAAGAGATCGTATTCTGGTCATCGGCGCAATTTGGCTTTATCGCACTGACCGACGAATTTTCCACCGGTTCGTCCATTATGCCGCAAAAGCGCAACCCCGACGCCGCCGAACTTATCCGCGCCAAAACCGGCCGCGTGACGGGTGCGTTTGCCGCCCTGCTGATGGTGATGAAAGGGCTGCCGCTGGCCTATTCCAAGGACATGCAGGAAGACAAGGAACAGGTATTTGACGCAGCCGACACCATGAACCTGTCCATAGCCGCGATGACCGGAATGATCCGTACCATGATCGTTAAAGAAGATGCGATGCTGGCGGCGGCAGGCAAAGGGTACAGCACCGCGACCGATCTGGCGGACTGGCTGGTGCGGGAACTGAACATTCCATTCCGGCAGGCGCATCATATTACCGGGGAAGTGGTCAAACGCGCCGAGGCGAAATCCGTGATGCTGGAGCAATTAAGCCTGGCCGATCTGCAGGCGGTGGAACCGCGCATCACCGATGCGGCGCGGGCTATATTGTCGGTACAGGCGTCAGTCGCCAGCCGCAGCAGTTTTGGCGGCACCGCACCCGACCGCGTGCGCGCCGCCATTGCCACCGCAAAAAAGGAGATCGGCTGATGCACCTCAAAGCATGGATATTGCTGACATTGGTTGTGCTTGCCGCGTGTGGGAAAAAAGGGCCGCTGGAAGCACCCCCGGGCGGCACAGAAGATGCGCGTGTTGAACGCGAATGGAACAAAGACAGAGAAAAGCAGTAGCACCCCATGCATCATTTTCAGTATCGCGAAGGCGAGCTTTATGCCGAGGATGTGGCACTTTCGCGCATTGCAGAGACCGTCGGCACACCTTTTTACTGCTATTCAAGTGCGACGATTGAGCGCCACTATCGGGTCTTTGCCGGCGCCTTTGCCGGACAGGACACGCTGGTCTGCTATTCTCTCAAGGCCAACGGTAATCTTGCCGTGGTGCGCACGCTGGCGCGGCTTGGCTGCGGTGCTGATATTGTCTCTGAAGGGGAACTGCGCCGCGCCCTGACCGCCGGCATCCCCGCGCACAAGATCGTTTTTTCAGGCGTTGGCAAAACCCGCGCCGAGATGGCCCATGCGCTTGAAGCGGGCATTGCGCAATTCAATGTCGAATCCGAACCCGAGATGCGGGCGCTGAGCGAAGTCGCCGTGTCGATGGGAAAGACCGCCGCCATCGCCATCCGCGTGAACCCGGATGTGGATGCAAAGACCCACGCCAAGATTTCCACCGGCAAATCGGAAAATAAATTTGGTATTCCCATCGCCCGCGCGCGGGCGGTATACGCCCAGGCGGCGCAACTGCGGAACCTGCGCATCGTGGGTGTCGACGTGCATATTGGCAGCCAGCTGACCGACCTCGTGCCATTTAGCAAAGCCTTTGCCAAAGTGCGCGACCTGACCCAGGCGCTGCGCACCGACGGGCATATCATTTCCACCATTGATCTGGGGGGCGGGTTGGGTATTCCCTATGAACAATCCAACGCCAACCCTCCGCTGCCAACGGATTATGCCGCAATGGCGGCGGAAATTTTCTGTGATCTCGGGTGCCGCCTGATTTTTGAACCCGGCCGTCTTATCGTCGGTAATGCGGGCGTGCTGGTATGCCGCACGATCTATGTGAAACAGGGCGAAAGCCGCAACTTCGCCATTGTCGACGCGGCCATGAATGACCTGATCCGGCCAACGCTGTACGACGCCTATCATGAAATCTGGCCGATCCGCGAACCGTCGGGCAATACCCCCATGGGCACATATGACGTGGTCGGCCCGGTATGTGAAACGGGCGACACCTTCGCGAACAATCGGGAATTATCGGCGCTTGGCGAAGGGGATCTGTTGGCGATACTATCGGCTGGCGCCTATGGGGCCGTGCAGGCAGGCACGTATAATGCCCGACTGCTGATACCCGAAGTGCTGGTGCGCGGGGCAGAGTACGCCATTGTGCGCCCCCGTCAGACTTATGAACAGTTACTGGGGCTTGACCACATCCCCGACTGGCTGAATAAGGAAAGTTAAAGCCGTTGACCAAGGCCGGACTCACGCCACCGTCCAACCAACCCGCAGCGATTCCGGGTTTGCCGAGGCGTGTGGCGCTGGCCCGTCTGGCGCTGATATGGGAAACGGGGTGGCAAAGTCTATGGCAGCCTGCCTGCGCACTGGCCTTTTACCTGGCGCTATCGCTGTTTGATATCTGGCGGCTGGTCCCCGTTATCGCGCACTGGGTGGCGTTACTGGCGCTGGGCTTGTTCGGCTTCGTCACGATCATTCGCCAGCGCACCCGATTCAAGCTGCCCGATCGTCAGAGCATTCTGGCCCGCATAGAACACGACAATGGTCTGCCGCATCATCCCTTGCGCACACTTGAAGACCGCCAGGAACTGGGCGCCGGCACACCGGATGCGCGGAACTTGTGGCGCGCGCATTTGTCGCGCATCCGCGCGGCTTTGCCGCACCTGCGGTTTGTGTCACCACACCCGCGCGCGATCCGGCTCGACCCGAACGGGCTGCGCCAGATGGCTGGTATTGCGCTGATCGCCGGATTCTTTGCGGCTGGCTCACAATCGTGGACGCGCATTGAAACGGGCTTCACGCCAACGCGCCTGGGCCCTCCCGCAGCCCAATCGCGGCTTGAAGCCTGGATTACACCACCGGCATATACGGGCGCTGCACCAGTCATGCTGGCGGGTACGGCTTTTGCGGCAGCCGGCCAGACACTGGAACACAATCAATCCTCGGCCGAAGCGCCAATATCTGTTCCGGCAGGCAGTGAGCTTTCCATACGACTGTTTGGCGCGCACGAGGCGGAATTGCGTCTCACGCCACAAACAGGCAAGAAACGGCGCCTGCCACTGACTAAGATCGATAACGCCAACAGCTTCGCGACGGTCAAGCTGGTGCGGAGCCAGCATGTGCAATTACGCCAGGCTCGCGCAAGCAACCGGGAATGGCAGATCACGGTGATCCCCGATCAGCCGCCTATCATCAGCCTGTTGGAAGACATCACCAGCACCAGGCAGTACGGGTTGCGGTTCAGATATGGCGTTTCCGATGACTATGGCGTCGTAGCCGCAGCCGCCGAGATCACACCGGTGGCCGACAAAAACTTACCCGCCGAAACACCGTTGCGGGTGGAGTTTCCAACACCATTGGCAGTTGCCAAAAATGGGCAGGTCGCCTATGCGGATCTGACCGCACACCCCTGGGCAGGCAGGCCGGTACGGCTTAGGCTGATTGCAACGGATGCTGCGGGGCAAACCGCGCGCACGGAACCTGTTGATCTGATTTTACCACAACGCCCCTTCAGACATCCACTGGCGCGCGCCATTATTGAACAACGCCGCAACGTGGCCGTCAAGCCGGTCGAGGACACACACACCATTCAGGCATTGGACGCGTTAAGCCTGTATCCTGATACATTTACCACGGATTTGTCGGCTTACCTGGCGATGCGGGTGGCGCGGCACCGGATCGCACACATCCGTGGCGGCAGTGACGCGCGCGCGCAGGTGGTTGAATTGTTATGGCAGCTTGCCCTGCGCCTGGAAGACGGAAATCTGTCGCTTGCAGGCGGCGAATTGCGTCAGTTGCAAAAAGCCCTCATGCAGGCGCTGCGCGATGGCGCCAGCGATGAGGAGATCGCCAGTCTGACCCAGGCTTTACGCGAAGCGCTGGAACGTTATGTGCGAGCCCTGACCGAACAGGCGCTAGAAGACGAAACGCCACCGGCAATCGGAAACCAGGAAAATACCGGGACGATCAGCAAGCCCGATCTTGATGCGCTGCTGGACCAAATAGAAAAACTGAGCAAATCGGGCGCGCGCGAAGCCGCTCAGGAAATGCTTTCCAGATTACAGAATGTGCTGGAGAATTTGCGTCCCGGTCAAGCGGGCGCACCGA
>JAUSQH010000596.1 GCA_030652895.1 Alphaproteobacteria bacterium | reverse complement strand
CGGCAGCGCAAGCGCCAGTTCCGCGCCTTATGGATTCAGCGCATCAATGCAGGTGTGCGCGAACACGGCCTGACCTATGGGCGATTTATCAACGGCCTCACGCTTGCGGGTGTTGAGGTGGATCGCAAGGTGCTTGCCGATCTCGCCATCCGGGAGCCTGAGGCCTTCAAAGCTCTGGTGGAAACGGCGCGCAAAGCGTTAGGTTGATTTACCGGAGCCATACAGGCTCCTATAATAGTGTGCTAAGTTTAAAAGGGAGCCCGGCGTTACGGCTCCCTTTTCTTTTGGGTTTGATTTGAGGTCGGATCATGAGCGATATCGAAGCGCAAACGCGCGAAATGCTGCGTACCGTTGCCGAAGCAGGCGACATGGCGGCCCTTGAGGCCGTGCGCATTTCCGTGCTGGGCCGCAAAGGCGTGCTGACCGAGCTGATGAAGGGCCTGGGCAGCATGCATGCGGACGAGCGCAAGGTCATGGGGCCCGTCCTGAATGGCGCCAAGGACGAGTTGACCGCCGCCATCGCCGCACGTGCGCAGGCCTTGCATGCCGCAGCGCTTGACGCACGCCTGGCCCTCGAACGCATAGACGTGAGCCTGCCCGCGCGCCCGGAAATTCGCGGCGCCATTCATCCCGTCAGCCAGGTCATGGATGAAGTGATGGCAATTTTTGGCGATATGGGTTTTTCCGTCGCCGAGGGGCCGGACATCGAAAGTGATTTTTATAATTTCACGGCGCTGAATATTCCGCCCGAGCATCCGGCGCGCCAGATGCACGATACATTCTATTTCAATGAAAAACCCGGTGGCGAGCGCCTGCTGCTGCGCACCCATACTTCGCCGGTGCAAATCCGCACCATGGAAAAATCAAAGCCGCCACTGCGTATCATCGCGCCGGGGCGCACCTATCGCTGTGACAGCGACATGACCCATACACCGATGTTTCATCAGGTCGAAGGGCTGGTCATAGATGAAAGTGCGCATATGGGGCACCTGAAGGGCTGCCTGATCGAATTCTGCAAAGCGTTTTTTGAGGTGGAGACTGTGCGGATGCGGTTCCGCCCCAGCCACTTTCCGTTCACCGAACCCAGCGCGGAAGTGGATATCGGATGCCGCCGGAGCGGCGGGGAATTGCGCATCGGTGAAGGTGAGGACTGGCTGGAAATTCTGGGCTGCGGCATGGTGCACCCCGTCGTACTGCGCCACAGCGGCATTGATCCCGAAAAATATCAGGGCTTTGCGTTCGGTATTGGCATCGACCGGCTGGCCATGCTGAAATATGGCATTCCTGATCTGCGCGATTTTTTTGAGGCGGACTTACGCTGGCTGCAACATTACGGCTTCGCCGCTCTGGACATCCCAAGTCTGGCAGGGGGATTGAGCCGATGAAGTTCACGCTTTCCTGGCTGCGCGAACATTTGGAAACAGCCGCCAGCGTTAATGAAATTGCTGAACGCCTGACATCTATCGGGCTGGAGGTTGAGGCGGTGCAGGACCGCGCGGCGGGGCTTAACGGCTTTATCGTGGCGAAAGTGATTTCGGCCGAACAGCATCCCAATGCGGATCGCCTGCGGCTGTGTATGGTCGACACGGGCCGCGAGCAATTGCAGGTGGTGTGTGGCGCCCCCAATGCACGCGCGGGCATGATGGGGGTTTTCGCTCCGGTGGGCGCGACTATTCCCGCCAATGGCATGGTGCTGAAAGCCAGCAAAATCCGGGGCGTCGACTCCAACGGCATGTTGTGTTCCGCCAGCGAACTGGGCCTTTCCGGCGATCATGAAGGGATCATTGAACTGGCCCCCGACGCGCCGCCCGGTGCGCCGGTTGCCGAAGTCATGGGCTTGAATGACCCCATGATCGATGTGTCGATCACCCCCAACCGGCCTGACTGTCTGGGGGTGCATGGCATTGCGCGCGATCTTGCGGCGGCCGGCGCTGGCATGCTGAAATCGGGCATGGTTACATCCGTGCCAGGGAATGGTCCGTGTACAGTTGACATTGGCCTGCATTTTGATGACGTGGCTGCACCCGCATGTCCGGTGTTCGCCGGTCGGCTGGTGACAGGGGTAAAAAATGGCCCCAGTCCCGCGTGGCTGCGCCAGCGCCTGGAGGCCGTGGGGTTGCGTTCCATCTCTACCCTGGTCGATATCACCAATTATATCTCGGTGGATCGCGGACGGCCGCTGCATGTTTATGACGCGGATAGGCTCCGCGGGCAAATTCATGCGCGCCTTGGGCGCGTGGGCGAAAAACTGCACGCTTTGGACGGAAATGAATATGAGGTTGACCCATCGGATTGCGTCATTGCGGATGACTCTGGCGTACAGGGGTTTGGCGGCGTCATTGGCGGCATGCCCAGCAGCTGCACCGATGCGACCGTAAATGTATTTATCGAGTCCGCCTATTTCGATCCGCGGCGCATTGCGGCGACCGGGCGCCGGCACGGCATTGATAGCGACGCGCGGTACCGGTTCGAGCGCGGCGTCGATCCGCAATTCGTTCTGCCCGGACTGGACCTGGCCACCCGGATGATCCTGGCGTTGTGCGGCGGCGTTGCCAGCGATGTGCGGGTGGCAGGCGCTGTTCCTGCACTGCCGGAAGCCATAGAATTCCGCCCGGAACGGGTGCGCGCCCTGACCGGCATGGATGTAGCTGACGCGGAGTGTGTGCGCATTCTGGATGCGCTGGGCTTTGCAGTTGAAGCAGACACCCGCCCCATGGGCGTTCGCGCGCCATCCTGGCGGCCCGACGTGCACGGCGAAACCGACCTGATCGAGGAAATCGCCCGCATCAATGGCTTTGACAAGCTGCCTGCGACGCCACTGCCGCGTATGCAGCCGGTCACGGGCGTGGCCGTCAACACACCGCAGAACCGGGTGCGCTGGACAAAGCGCCTGCTTGCCGGGCGCGGCATGATGGAAGCGGTAACCTGGTCATTCCTCAGCACACGGATGGCGGAACTGTTTGGCGGCGGCGCACCGGAAGTAACCCTTGCCAATCCCATTTCAACGGAACTGTCGGTGATGCGCCCCAGCCTGCTGCCCAATCTGCTGGCTGCGGCGAAACGCAATGCAGATCGCGGGTACGCCGATATTTCGCTGTTCGAGGTGGGTCCGCAATATGCGGGCGATGCGCCGCAGGATCAAAGCACCGCAGCAAGCGGCATTCGTTGCGGGCAAACCCTGCCCCGGCACTGGACGCAGGGCGAACGCGCCGTTGACGTGTTTGATGTGAAGGCCGATGCGCTTGCGGTGCTGGAGCATCTTGGCGTGTCGTTGGACAAGTTGCGCATCACGGTGGATGCGCCCAACTGGTATCATCCGGGACGTTCGGGTGTGATCCGCCTAGGGCCCAAAAATGCGCTGGCGAATTTTGGCGAAGTGCATCCCGCCATTCTGGACACCCTGGATATGCGTGGCCCGGTGATGGCGTTCGAGATTGTGCTGGACGCAATACCATTGCCAAAGACACGCAGCGGCCCGTCGCGCGGAACATTGCGCAGTTCGGATTTGCAGGCCGTATCACGCGATTTCGCGTTCGTTCTCGATGCCGCTGTTCCCGCCACCGAATTACTGCGCGCGGCGGCAAGCGGGGCACCCGAATTAATTACTGGTGTGGCGCTGTTCGATCTGTATGAGGGCGAACGCATCGGTGCCGGACGTAAGTCACTTGCCATCAGCGTTACCCTGCAACCGCGCGAAAAAACCCTGACCGACAAGGAAATCGATGCGGTGGCAGAGGCGATTATCGCGGCGGTGAAAAAAGCCACCGGCGGCGAATTGCGCGGATAGTTTTATGCCAATCCTTCGGCCTTCAATGTTTCCTGGACTTTTGGGCGGGACGAAACGCGCTTTTGATATTCGGCCAGAACCGGCCAGGTCGCCAGATCCATCTGGATGAATTTTGTCCAGCTAAGAATTGTGAAGAGATAAGCGTCCGCAACGGTGAATTGATCGCCCATCAAATATTTTCTGTCTTTTAATTTTCTCTCCAGGAAAGCAAAGTTTCCTTCCAGTTTTTTGCGGGCGTTTACAGTTGCTTCATGCCCCACTGGGGCGAATAGCGGTCCAAATGTCTTGTGAAGTTCAGTAGAAATATAATTCAGCCATTCCTGCAGACGCACCCGTTCAATCGTACCGTTTTTTGGGGCAAGACCCGCACCAGGTTTCTGGTCGGCGAGATATTGAACGATGGCCGGACCTTCAGTTATTATTTCACCATTATCAAGCATCAGAACCGGAACGGCTGACTTTTCATTGATCTTGTTAAAATCTTCACCCGCTTGCGTAAGCTTGGTCTTCAGATCGACTTTTTCCATGTCGAAATCATATCCCGCCTCGCGCAACACGATATGGGGTGACAGCGAACACGCGCCCGGACTGTAGTAGAGTTTCATAACCATTTCCTTCTGCCGCAGAACATCAGCATAAAACCATGCGTGAACAAGGCAGCTTACCGCTCCGTCAGCTTCAGTTCAATGCGCCTGTTGCGGGCGCGCGCGGCATCGCTGTTTGTAGGATCAAGCGGATGAAACTGTCCGAAGCCGGCGGCGGCCAGATGGCTGGGCGGCACCCCTTGCCCCGTCAGAAAATTCACCACCGACAATGCGCGCGCCGCCGACAGTTCCCAATTGGAACGAAAGCGTTCCGTAAAGATCGGCACGGTGTCAGTGTGCCCATCGACGCGCAATACCCAGTTCAGTTCAGCAGGAATTTTCGGCGCGATTTCATTCAGCACGGCGGCGATCTTGCGTAACTGTTCCTGCCCCGCCTCGCCAATATCGGCCGAACCGGAGTCAAACAAAACTTCGGACTGGAAAATAAACCGGTCCCCTACAATCTGCACACCCGGCGTATTGGCAAGCACTTCACGCAGTTTTCCAAAAAACTCCGAACGATAGCGGGCCAGCTCTTCGACCTTGGCCGCAAGCGCCTGATTTAGCCGCGCGCCGAGATCGGCGATCACCACCTGACTTTCTTTGTCTTTTGCTTCGGCGGCATCAAGCGCCACCGCTATCTGCGCCAACTGTGCACGCAATGCCGCAATTTGTTCATTTAACAGTTTGACTTGCGCCTGGGCTTGCAGGGACACCTGCTTTTCCGCTTCCAGGCTGCCTTGAATGCCGGCAATTTCTCCCTGGGCGGCCGCAACGACGCCTTCACGCTGTAACACCAGATCACGCAGTTGGGCGATGGTCTGTTGCGCATCCGCCGTGGCGCGTGTTTTTGTGTCCAGTTCTCTGGACGTGTTTTGCAAGGTTGCCGACAGACGCGCAACCTCGCTGCGCAGTTCGTTGCCCGCAGCCTTTTCCATCGCCAGAAGTTCGGCCAGCTCCGCCGCCCTCGCGTTTAATTCGCGCAGCGCATCATCACGCCCGGACAGCGCCTGGGTCAGATAAAATTGCGCCAGAATAAAAACCGACAGCACAAAACTGACAACCAGCAAAAGATTGGCCAGCGCGTCGACAAAACCCGGCCAGATATCCAGCCCGGCCCGCCGGGCGCGCAGGCTGCGCGCGGACATCAGCCGTCGGCCTTGCGTTGTTCCTGCGCCAACGCAGCAACGGTACGGGTCAGCAATTTGATCTCGGAACGCAACTCGCTGACGGTGCGTTCGCGCCCGTCCACACTGTCTTGCATCAGACGCGACAGATGCACATCGATATTGCGCAAATGCTGACGGCTGGCCATATCAAGCCCGGGATCTGCCGAACCGCGCTGCTGCACCAGCTGTTCCAGCAATGAACGCATTTCGCGCTGGCCATCCAGCATGCGGCGCGACACGTCCTGATCGCTTTGCAGATGGTCCGTCAGGCCGGCCAATTGCTCTGACAAGCGTAGTAGCGCCTGGTTGCTTGCTGCACGGCCTTCCTCGCCGCGCGCCACAATGGCCTGCAGGCCTTCGACAGTTTCTGCGGTTTGCTCCAGCAACGCCGTCACATAAACCGGCATCGCTGTCTCGCCATCAGATAAAGCACCGCCGGCGGAAACGCGGGTAAGGCTGGAAAGCCATTCTTCCAGTTCATTGTAAAACTGATTTTGCGCCTGTCCGGCATTCAGATCGAGAAAACCCAGGATCAGTGATCCGCCAAGCCCAAACAGCGACGATGAAAACGCCGTGCCCATACCGCTCAGGGGAGCCTGCAAACCAGACTTCAACTGATCAAATACGGTGGTAATGTCGCCGCCCTGGACCGACAGGCCCTGAATGGTCGCGCCAATGGTGCTGAGGGTATTGATCAGCCCCCAGAAAGTGCCAAGCAACCCCAGAAAGATCAGCAACCCTATCATATATCTGGATATTTCGCGCGCTTCATCCAGCCGGGAAAAAATTGAATCGAGCATCGAGCGGGTGGTGGCCGCCGACAACATCATTCTGCCCGTGCGCGCCCCCAGCATCGCAGCCATCGGCGCAAGCAGCACGGGCGCCGTCTGTTCTGCAATGATTTTTTCCCCACGTCCGCCGTCGGCAAGGGTGGCGCGGACATGCTCGATCCAGTCGCATTCCGGGCCAAGCCGCAGAACCTGCCGGAAATTGTAAAAAATCCCCATCGTCAGGACAAGGATGATCAGGCTGTTCAAAGCGGGATTGGCGAAAAAAGCTATGCTTAATGTCGTCAGCAATACCGTCAAAACACCGATGACTGCGGCCAGGAATATCCCCATGCGCAACAAAAACCGCCGCTGTCCGGACATGGCCTGCCCCATCAGACGCCCGTCCGAGCGCAGGGTTTCGCTCATTGGGTCACCACAATCACATCGATGCGGTCATCCGCGCCACC
>JAUSQH010000585.1 GCA_030652895.1 Alphaproteobacteria bacterium | reverse complement strand
CCGGTGCTGGAAGCCGTCGTGCAATCCGGTCGCCCGCTACTGATTATTGCGGAAGATGTGGAAGGCGAGGCGCTTGCCACGCTTGTCGTCAATAAACTGCGTGGCGGCCTGAAGGTCGCGGCCGTCAAGGCGCCTGGCTTTGGCGATCGCAGAAAGGCCATGCTGGAGGATATAGCAGTCCTCACTGGCGGCACCGTGATTTCCGAAGACTTGGGGATCAAACTCGAAAGCGTGACGCTTGCGATGCTTGGCACCGCCAAGAAGATCATGATCGACAAGGATAACACGACAATCGTCAGTGGCGCCGGAAAGAAAAAAGACATTGAGGCGCGCTGCAATCAAATCCGGGCGCAGGTTGAAGAAACCACGTCGGATTACGACAAGGAAAAGCTGCAGGAACGCCTGGCCAAACTGGCCGGTGGCGTGGCCATCATTCGTGTTGGCGGGGCAACCGAAGTCGAAGTAAAAGAACGTAAGGACCGGGTAGACGACTCACTCAGCGCGACCCGCGCCGCAGTAGAAGAAGGTATCGTGGTTGGTGGTGGCGCCGCACTGGTTTATTCCATGCGCGCACTCGACAATCTGAAACCTGCCAATGATGACCAGAAAGCCGGGATTGCCATCGTTCGCAAATCCTTGCAGGCGCCAGCGCGGCAGATTGCCGAAAACGCCGGGGTCGACGGATCCATCATTGTTGGCAAACTGATGGAATCGAAGGACAAGAACTTCGGTTACAATGCCCAGACCGACAAGTTCGTCGACATGTTCAAGGAAGGCATTATCGACCCGACGAAAGTCGTGCGCACCGCGCTACAGGATGCGGCTTCCGTTGCTGGCCTGCTGATCATGACCGAAGCCATGGTTGCCGACAAACCAGAAAAAGGTGATGGCGGAATGGGTGGCATGCCCGGAGGTATGGGCGGAATGGGCGGAATGGGCGGAATGGGTGGCGGCATGATGGATGGAATGATGTAACCCGTCACCTTTCCATATCTGAGATTGCGAATGGGCTGCGGGCAACCGCAGCCCATTTTGCGTTTGGGCAAGGTATGAAGCAATCAAATTGCACTGAAAAGGGACCGGTCCCCAGTGGCGGGGGCGAATCGCCACTGGAGACCGGCAAACTACCGACGAGATGGGGATTACCGTCGGCATTTCCGGGAGATCCCTTTTTGGAGGGCCCCGCGAAAAGAAATGAGAAATCAGCCCCTTTTCAGCAATCGACACCAGACCGATATGCAATTATTGATTGTATTGATATTGTATTTGCAATCAATAGGAATATTTATTAAAATTTCTCTAGAAAATCGGGTGTTGGTTCATGGATTCTCCTATTTATAGTGGCGCAATCAATTAACCTCTTCCATCCGAACAACAAGAGAGGCTTTGAAGATGACGCACGCACTGCAGACAACGAGACCGAAGTCCGATGGCGACTACATCGTGCTGAAGCAGGCGACTAAACGGTTGATCAAGGCTTGCGGCGGGCTGGAGGCCGCTTCGATGGTGACAAGGGTCGGGCATAGTGAACTGGCGCGGTACTATGACCCATCGGAAAAACTGTTCATGCCCATCGATGTGGTTGCCGATCTGGAAGCCATTTCAGGAAACGCTTATGTTTGCCAAAGTCTCGCACATATGCTTGGCTTTTCCCTGGTCCCGCTACAACCACCGGAAATGCTCGAACCAGGCCATCACTGGACGGCGCTCATTGCGCAACTGGGAGAGGAAACCGCGTCGACGCTGCGACAAATTGGAGCGGCGCTGACTGATCATGGGACACTGACCGCTCAATCCATCAACCACTATCAGTTAGCCCGGCACCTGGAGAACCTGATCCAGACAGCGATGCACTTGAAATTATCGATTGCGCAGCGCCAGGAGCGTGGCGTCCAGTCAAGACGCGGCCAGATACCTGTGGACGCGGAGCTGATTCACCAAAAAAATTAGCGCATCCAGCGATAACCATTTTGAAGGGCAGCGAAGACTACGCGCAGACCCTGGGTGTAACGTCAATTGGCGCTATCGCGAACGCCGGTTTTCACTAAATCCGCGATCACGTGAGAAAAGTGAACTGTCTGTTATCCGGACAGCAACATATAAATGCGCGTGTTTGGGGACGCTTGGATTGCGCACCGCAAGGCATGCAGCCGGAACAATCACCTTTCCAAACGGTTCATCGAACATTTCACCTTCGGTATCTTGGGACTCGCAAATTACGCTGCCCGTCTTGGGCTCACCCCCCTTTGTGTGTTGCATTGTTGCAACTGACAGCCTCATTCTCTGTCACCTACCCTTAGTTAGTAATATTACTAACTAATTTTCGTTGACGCGAAGCTTCCACCTTTATAGCGTGCAACCAGATCAACTCGGCGCCGCGACCTATGCTCATCAGAGCCGTGCAGGTGTCAAAAACGTTTCATTTGGTGACGGGGTGCACCAGCTATTTGCACCCCATCGTTGGTAAAGCATTTAGTGGACAGAAGCTTGGCGCGAATTAGGCAGAGTGCGGCGATCAATGGTGACACACATCCTTTGCTGACTAGATTGTCAGTATACGACCATGCATCGCAGAGCGTAACGTTGTCTAGCGCTGACGAAGTGTCCCGCAGGAAAATTTGACGATGAGTGTCAAAACGGGGTTTGCAAGAAGTTCTGATCTGCCTTTGATCGCGTGCCTTGCAGACACGGCGTGGAGTCCACGCCGTTACAGCGTAGCGCCGTCTTGGCGGCGCCATGCCTCAATAACTATTGGACGGTTCCGGGCTCCGGCCTGAACCGTCCACTTTTTTATTGGAGCGTTACGCAGACATTCATCGATCCCACAGGAAAACACCACCAACAACGAAAATAACAACGTCACATCACCCAGGAGGCATGTATGTTTAACAAGACGACCCCCTTTTCTTTCACTGCAGGAGCGCCCGGATCCCACCGGCGTCTTGCCCTGTCAACACTTGCGCTGCTTGGATCTACCATGCTGACCCAGCCAGCGGCCGCAGTTTCCTATACTTACGGTGAGGTAAGCGGTTCGATCGATACGACCGTTTCGGCGGGCGCGTCGATGCGCACCAGCGGCCGGGACTG
>JAUSQH010000576.1 GCA_030652895.1 Alphaproteobacteria bacterium | reverse complement strand
AAACCACCGTTGGCGTTGGTGAAGTTGTTGAAGGTTCTGGACCGCCATCCGGAACTGCTGGGCGAGGTCAGGGCGGCATGACACAACAAGACGAAGCCGCCATGCGACTGGCACTGGACCAGGCGCACAGTGCCTGGCTGGTGGGCGAGGTGCCGGTGGGCGCGGTGATTCTGCGGGGTGGCAAGGTCATCGCCACCGGCTACAACCGCCCCATCACCACCCACGACCCGACCGCGCACGCCGAGATCGTCGCGCTGCGCCACGCCGCCACGCTGCTGGAAAACTACCGCCTGCCCGAGTGCGAGCTCTTCGTCACCCTGGAGCCTTGCGCGATGTGCGCGATGGCGCTGATGCACGCGCGCTTCAAGCGTGTCGTTTTCGGCGCTGCCGACCCCAAGACCGGCGCCGCCGGTTCGGTGGTCGACCTCTTTGCCCAGACCCAGCTCAACCACCACACGGCGGTGCACGGTGGTGTGCTGGCCGAGCCTTGCTCGGCGCTGCTCAAGCAATTCTTCGCCGAACGGCGGGCCCAGCAGCGCGCCGAACGCGACGGCGCGGCGGCCATCCCGGCTGGCGAAGTGCTGGAACTCGATCAACCGCCACCGCCAGGATGATGACGCCATGACTGCGATGACCCTCTTCACCCCCGCCGGCGTGCTGCTGCGCGCGGCGCCGCTGCGGCTGGCTCAGCGCCGGCTGCAGGCACTGGGCTTCAGCGTCACGCTGGACGCGTCGGCGCTGGCCAAACACCAGCGCTTCGGTGGCGACGACGAGACCCGGCTGGCAGCGCTGCACCGCGTGGCTGCGGCCGCGCCGTCGATCGCGATGGCCACGCGCGGCGGCTACGGGCTGACGCGGCTGCTCGACCGCATCGACTGGCCGGCGCTGGCGCGCGCCACCGAGCAAGGCACGCGCTGGGTCGGTTACAGCGACATGACGGCGCTGCAGATGGGCTTGCTGGCGCACACCGGCGCGCCGAGCTGGTGCGGCCCGCTGGCGGTCGACGACTTCGGCGGTGAAGTCTTCGACGACGTCACGCCGGCCTGCTTTGCCGAGGCCATGAGCGGCGAGCTCGAAGCGGTGGGTTTTCGCACCGAAGCCGGCTTCGACGGCCTTGAAGCGCGCGGGCGACTGTGGGGCGGCAACCTCACCGTGCTGGCCTCGCTGCTGGGCACGCGCCACTGGCCCAAGGTGCGTGGCGGGCTGCTGTTCGTCGAAGACGTCAACGACCATCCCTACCGGGTCGAGCGCACGCTGCTGCAGTTGCACCAGGCCGGCGTGCTTGAGCGCCAGAAGGCGGTGCTGCTGGGCAGCTTCAGCGGCTGGCGCAAGTCACCGCTGGACCGCGGCTACGACCTCAAGGCCACCGT
>JAUSQH010000037.1 GCA_030652895.1 Alphaproteobacteria bacterium | reverse complement strand
ATCGTTGAAACCCGGCTTTCGGCGGCGCTCGACGCCGCGGCGTTGGCCGTCGGCACCGCTAACAGCATGTCTTCCGCGCAGGTTCAGGCACTTGCTCAAGCCTATTTCGACGCAAACTATCCCGCGAGTAAGCTTGGCGTGCCGGGAACGATCACCGTCGTCGACACGCAAACCAACGTCGACATTTCGGTGACGGCAGACCTGCCGACGACGCTCATGGGCGTGGTCGGCATCAACAGTCTGAAAATCGGGGCAACGTCCCAGGTCATGCGTCACGGCAAGAAGCTCGAAGTGATGCTGGTTCTCGACAATACCGGTTCGATGAACTCCGGCGGTCGTATGACGGTGTTGAAGGCCGCCGCCAAGGACCTGATCACGACGGTATCGTCGGCGGGTGTATCCCCCGGCGACGTCCGTATCGGCATTGTGCCCTTCACGACCGACGTCAATGTCGGCGCGTCCAATTCGAATGCGTCCTGGCTCAAATGGACATGGGACCTGCCGACACAGACCTGTACGACGACCGGGAGCGGAAAAAACAAGATAACGACCTGCACGCAAGACGTGCGCACGGTCTCCAAGAGCACCTGGAAGGGATGCGTCGTCGACCGCGACCAGAACTACGATGTCTCCATCTCGCCTCCGACCAGCAACAATGCGACCAAGTTCCCGGCCAACCAGAACGACATCTACAACGCGCAATGCGGTTTGCGGCCCATGACGCCCCTGTCGACCGACTGGAACATGCTGCGCAATGAAATCCATGCGATGGTTGCTGGCGGCGCGACCAACACGACGATCGGTTTCGTCTGGGGCTGGCAACTGCTGACGAACGGCGCCTTGCTGTCAAATGCCGCTGCGCCGAGTGCAAAGGATCTCGACAAGGTGATGGTCTACATGACTGATGGAGAAAACACCTACTACCGTCAGGGTATCGGATCGTGTACTGGAAGCTCACATTGTCCGGGGGTCGACACTCGGACGGCGATGGTTTGTGATGCTATCAAGCAAACCGGAATCATGGTCTACACTGTACGCCTGATCAACGGCAACGCTACGCTGCTCCGAAACTGTGCAACCAATCCGGGCATGTACTACAATGTCAACACGGCAAGTGAGTTGACCGACGTATTCAAATCGATCGCTCAGGCACTGTCGAACCTTCGCCTGAGCAAGTAGCGCTGCCGCAACGATCGTCCCTGAACACAGCAGTGAAAAAGGCCGCCCGGTTTTTGGGGCGACCTTTGTGAGGTTTGACTGTGTTGCCGGCGGTCGCGAGCGGTGGCCTAGCGCAGTGCGCCGGCTGCGCTTGCCGAACCCGCC
>JAUSQH010000571.1 GCA_030652895.1 Alphaproteobacteria bacterium | reverse complement strand
ATGCGCGGGCCGGTGACATATTCGCCATATTCCGCGGTGTTGGAGATCGAGTAATTCATGTTGGCGATGCCGCCTTCATAGATCAGATCGACGATCAGTTTGACCTCGTGCACACATTCGAAATAGGCCATTTCCGGGGCGTAGCCCGCATCGACCAGGGTGTCGAAGCCCGCCTTCATCAGTTCCACCAGGCCGCCGCATAATACGGTCTGTTCGCCGAACAGATCGGTTTCACATTCTTCGCGGAAGCTGGTTTCGATAATGCCCGCGCGTCCGCCGCCAATAGCCGAGGCGTAGGAAAGACCGATGTCATGGGCGTTGCCGCTGGCGTCCTGGGCGACTGCGATCAGGCACGGCACGCCTGCGCCGCGCAGATATTCCGAGCGCACAGTGTGGCCGGGGCCCTTGGGCGCGATCATGAAAATATCCAGATCGGCGCGCGGCTCAATCAGGTTGAAATGAATGTTCAGGCCATGTGCAAAGGCCAATGCCGCGCCCTGTTTCATGTTGTCGCGCAGGCTTTCTTCGTAAATGCCGGACTGCAATTCGTCGGGCGTCACCATCATCATGACGTCGGCCCATTTGGCGGCGTCGGCTGGTGACATAACCTTCAGCCCATTGGCTTCGGCCTTGGCCGCGGTTTTGGAACCCGGGCGCAGGGCAACCGCCAGTTCCTTTATGCCGCTGTCTTTCAGATTGAGGGCATGGGCATGGCCCTGGCTGCCATAGCCGATAATGCAGACTTTTTTTGCTTTGATAAGGTTTACGTCGGCGTCGCGGTCATAATATACGCGCATGGGTCTGGTTCCGTTCAGTCTAGAGGTTGGATAAAAGGGTTATAGCGCCTCGGGGCCACGAGAGATAGCGGCAACCCCTGTGCGCGAGACGTCAATCAGGCCCAAAGGCCGCATCAGCTCGATGAAGGCGTTGATCTTGCTGGGTGCACCGGTCAACTCGAACACAAAGCTGTTCAGCGTCGTGTCCACCACCCGGGCGCGGAAACTTTCTGCAATGCGCAGGGCCTCCATACGCTTTTCACCAATGCCCTTGACCTTGATCAGGGCCATCTCGCGTTCCAGCGGTTCGGTTTCCACGGTCAGGTCAACCACCCGGTGCACCGGGACCAGCCGGTCCAGCTGCGCCTTGATCTGTTCAATGACCTGGGCCGTGCCCGACGTGACGATGGTGATGCGCGACGTATGTTCCTGCGCATCCACCTCGGCCACGGTCAGGCTTTCGATATTATAGCCGCGCCCGGCGAACAGGCCGATGACGCGGGCCAGAACACCCGCCTCATTATCGACCAGCACCGCCATGGTGTGGGTGCGGATGATTTCCGCCTGTGCGATTACGGGATCATACGACATGACTACACCAGCATCTTTCCGGCGGCCGACACCGTCTGTTCACCCAGATCCGCAAGGATCATATTATTATGCGCTTCGCCCGACGGGATCATCGGGAAGCAGTTTTCATCCTTGTCGACCCGGCAATCAAACAGCACCGGGCGTTTGACGCTGATCATTTCTTTTATCGCATCATCCAGTTCATCCGGTTTCGTGGCGCGAATGCCAACCGCGCCATAGGCCTCGGCCAGCTTCACAAAATCCGGAAGGGATTCCGAATAAGAATGCGAATAGCGCCCGCCATGCAGCAGTTCCTGCCACTGGCGCACCATGCCCATATATTCATTGTTCAGAATAAATATCTTGATCGGCAGTTCATACTGCACCGCCGTCGACATTTCCTGCATGGTCATCTGCACCGACGCCTCGCCGGCAATATCGATCACCAGACTGTCGGGATGCGCGATCTGCACCCCCACGGCGGCGGGCAGGCCATAGCCCATGGTGCCCAGACCGCCCGACGTCATCCAGCGATTGGGTGATTGGAAGCGGTAAAACTGCGCGGCCCACATCTGATGCTGGCCCACCTCGGTGGTGACATAGGTGTCGCGATCCTTGGTCAGGGCATAGAGCCGTTCAATGGCGTATTGCGGCTTGATCAGGTCTTCCGAATTTTTATAGGCCAGGCAGTTGCGCGCCCGCCATGTGGCGATCTGTTCCCACCACGCCGCCAGCGCCGCCTTGTCCGGACGCAGCACCCTGGATTTCCACACCCTGATCAGGTCTTCCAGCACATGCGCCACGTCGCCAATGATCGGCACGTCCACGCGCACATTCTTGTTGATCGAAGAGGGATCGATATCAATGTGAATTTTTTTCGAATTGGGCGCAAACGCATCCAGCCGCCCGGTCACCCGGTCATCAAACCGCGCCCCGACGCAGATCATCACGTCACAATCATGCATGGCGTGATTGGCTTCCCAGGTGCCATGCATGCCCAGCATGCCCAGCCATTGCCTGTCATCGGCGGGATAGGCGCCAAGCCCCATCAGGGTGGAGGTAATCGGAAAGCCGGTGGTGCGCACAAATTCACGCAGCAATTGCGACGCCACGGGGCCCGAATTGATCACGCCACCGCCCGTGTAAAATAGCGGCTTTTTCGCAGTGGCGATCAGTTCGGCGGCTTCTTTGATACGTTCCAGATCGCCTTTCACACGCGGTTTGTAGGTGCGATGCGCCACATTGACCGGGCCGGTATAGCTGCCCAGCGCAAACTGCACATCCTTGGGGATATCCACCAGCACCGGGCCCGGACGGCCTTTGGTCGCGACATAGAACGCCTCGTGCAACACACGGGCCAGATCGTTCACATCCTTGACCAGATAATTATGCTTGGTGCACGAACGGGTAATGCCCACCGTGTCGGCTTCCTGAAACGCGTCGCTGCCAATCAGCTTGGTCGGCACCTGGCCGGTCAGCACGACGAGCGGAATGGAATCCATCAGCGCATCGGTCAGGCCGGTGACCGCATTGGTCGCGCCCGGGCCGGACGTCACCAGCACCACGCCAGGCCTGCCGGTTGAGCGGGCATAGCCCTCGGCAGCATGGGTCGCGCCCTGTTCATGGCGCACCAGCACATGTTTGATGCGGTTTTCCTGACGGAAAATTTCATCGTAAATTGGCAGCACCGCACCGCCCGGATAGCCAAATATGACTTCCACACCCTGATCCTGCAGCGCTTTCAGGACGATTTCCGCCCCGGTCATCTTTTCGCCGTTCATTTTCGTCGTCCAAATCCTCGGCCTGTCACCCCGGATTTATTCCGGGGTC
>JAUSQH010000570.1 GCA_030652895.1 Alphaproteobacteria bacterium | reverse complement strand
GACATGGGCCGCCTGATCGCTCATCTGCTCCAACATCCACGGCCCCTGAACGGTTTCCGCAAAGCCCGGATAGTTTTCTACATCGGTGGTGATGGTCAGTTGCCCACCCTGATCAATCCCCGTCACCAGAATGGGTTCCAGCATCGCGCGTGCCCCATAAATGGCAGCCGTATAGCCAGCCGGACCCGAACCGATAATCAGCAGCCGTGAATGATGGTGTGATGACATCTTATTTTGTGCGGATCTCTTGCAGAGCTTCGTTTATCTTAAACAGAACGATAATCAATTCAGACCAGACTCTGGCTGCAAACATCCCGCCTGCAATCACAATCAGACCAGATATAAAATTACCCGCCATCATAGTGCCAAGACCACTGGCAACCGCGATAAAGAGAAGCGTCCAGTAGAAAAGCGTAATAACTTTCGGAATAATCATATTGTCAAGATACAGCAAATCTCGCATTGAACTTCTCCTCCAGATAACGGCACACCGGTGTTGGTGTTAGCCTAGTCTTCCGTAGACGGCGCATTCAGCATATCGGGGTGCGGCATGCCGATAACATTATAGCCTGCATCCACATAATGAATTTCGCCAGTGGTGCCGGCGGACAAATCACTTAGCAGATAAAGTCCCGCGCCACCCAGATTTTCGAGATCCACATTCCTGCGCAATGGCGCATGTTCGCGCGCAGTGCGGTAGACATAACGCGCCGAGCCAATGGCGGAACCGGCCAGGGTGCGCATCGGACCTGCGGAAATCGCATTTACCCGAATACCCTGTGGACCCAGATCGGCGGCCAGATAGCGCACACTGGCCTCCAGCGCCGCCTTCGCGACTCCCATGACATTATAATCCGGCATTACCTTGACCGCGCCCATGTAGGTCAGCGTCACAATCGCGCCGCCATTTTTCATCAGCGGCGCGGCACGGCGCGCCACTTCATTGAGCGAAAAGCAAGAAATATCCATGGTGTGCAGGAAATTTTCCCGCGTCGTATCAAGAAACCGCCCCTTGAGTTCTTCCTTATCGGAATAGGCAATCGCATGAACGATAAAATCAATCTGTCCCCAGACGGTTTCCAGCACGGCGAAAACATTATCCATGCTGTCGCGGTCGGACACGTCGCATGGCACCATCAGGCTAGACCCGACCGAGTCCGCCAGCGACTGCAGACGTTTGCCAAAAGCCTCATTCTGATAGGTAAACGCCATTTCCGCGCCATGTTCGCCCAGCATCTTGGCAATGCCCCAGGCGATCGAGTGATCATTGGCGATACCCATCACCAGGCCGCGCTTGCCGGCCATCAGTTTGCCCGTGCCGGTCATCCTCAAGCGCTCCTTTTTTTATTTTTCATAAACTTAACCAAGCCGGGAAAAGGCTAGGCACGCATTTGTCCCGCCAAAACCAAAGCTGTTGGACAACACCGTGTTCAGGCCTGCATTGTCGACCCGTTCCCGGACAATGGGCATGCCTTCGGCACGCGGATCGAGTTGCTCGATATTGGCGGACACACAGACAAAATCATTGTTCAGCATCAGCAGCGAATAGATCGCCTCATGCACTCCTGTCGCGCCTTGACTATGGCCCGTTAGCGACTTGGTGGAACTGATAAGCGGAATTTTGCCGCCGAACACCTCGGCAATGCCCTCAAGCTCAATGGTGTCGCCGACCGGCGTCGAGGTGCCGTGCG
>JAUSQH010000567.1 GCA_030652895.1 Alphaproteobacteria bacterium | reverse complement strand
AACCCCGGCGAGCATGCTCGCCGGGGTTTTTCTAAGCCGCAAAGTCTGACGAGTTTTAGAAATCCGAAGAAAGGGTGAGAAGCACCCGCCGTTCGGTTTTCGGCGCCTGGGTCTGGCGCAATTCACTTTCCTGAATATCCTGCCCCTGAAGCGCCAGAGTGAATTCATCTGTCAGCTTATATCCAACGCGGGCGCTGGCCGTTACATAGCTATCAACTGGCTGCAGGAAATTGACCGGCGCGATTACTGGCGAACGAATGCGATCAGAACTGCTAACATATTTGCCGAACAGATCAAATTCCCACTTGTCGATGGCATACCCAAGCTGCGCATTGACCGTGTGCTTGGGTGTGCTGTTCTCGAACTCCTTGGCGATGGCGAGGAAGGGGTTGTTAAGGTTGTCGTCGACATCTTCCAGGGTATAGTTGAGCTTCCAGTCCCAATGCGTTCCAACCTTGCCATCCAGCTGGATTTCCCCGCCGATCATCTTGGAACTGCCGATATTGTCGGCTACTACGGCGAAACCGAAGGGTACCGGCGTGATAACCGGCCGCACGGCAATGGCCTTTACGTCTGTCGACTTCTGATAGAAAACGGCCGTACGCAGATTGCCGTTAATGGGCGCAAGGGGGCGTTCCCACGCCAGTTCATAATTGTTGACGATTGTCGGATCGATATACGGATTTCCCGCCAGAGTTGCCGGGCCGCTGATAATTTGGAAACCGGCGTCGATAAGGCTAGGGGCCTCCACGCCACGACCATAACTCAGACGGAAGGTATTGGTCTGATCCGGCTTGAACACCAGGCCGCTATTTACGCTAAGTGTCATCAGATTGGCGTCATACTCGCTATTGCTAAACGGAATAGCGGGCAGCTTTGGCCCCTGACGATCCAGCCGGTAATTGTCCACACGCAGCGCATTGGTCAGGCTGAATTTCTCGTTAATCAACCAGTTCCACATGCCGCCAAGCGAGAATACGTCATATGAAACTTCGCCGCCATTGTTACCCGAAGATTCCAGCGCGTTGTGGCGGTATTCGCCCGAAATGCGCATATTGTGGCTGGTGCCGATTTTGAACACATCCTGCAGTTTGAACACGGTAACCTGATTGTCGATGTTCAGTCCGACAATAGAAAGATCCAGGATATTGGTGTAAAGGTCCGCCTCAATTCGGCCATAACTTGTATCCGACAGCAGGCGCCCGCGCAGCGACTGCGTTTCATAATCCGCAGCACCTAAACGCATGGTCGGCAAAAAGTCGGTTTGATCCGTTGAGTTCGTGGTTGCTTCAAAACCAAACTGGGTGTTGTCGGCGATCTGGAACAGGCTATCCAGGCTGAGCGAACGCCGCTCATAGTCGATGAGTGTGGCCTGCTCCACTAAAGGGGTGGGAGTATCGAATGCATCGGCATCGGTACCGCCAGCGGAAATACGGAAACCGGCTTTAGAACCCAGTTTGAAAGTTCCGACAAAGCTTCCTTCCTGATGATTTTGTGTGCCCACAGTAACCGAGGCCTTGTCCACATCATCAAGCATGGGGCTATAGGTTACGATGTTAACCACACCACTTACGGCATTGAAACCAAACAGCGCAGTGTTTGGACCCTTGACGATTTCAATCTGACGAATTTCAGCAAGCTGTACCGGAATGGAGTTCCACGAAACCAGCCCAAAATGGTCCAGATAAACCTGCCTTCCGTTCACCAGCACCAGAAGCCTCGGATTGCCGCCCTGGTTGTACCCACGTACGGCGACATCCGCCGCGCCAACGGACCACTGCGAAACTTCGACACCGGCGCGATTTTTCAAGACACCGGCGAGATCGGTCGCCGGTGAACGGCGGATTTCATCGGCGGTGATAATTTCCATGGTGACCGGCACCTCGCTTGCGCGTTGTGGAATACCGATGGCGCTGGTGGTGACTGGCTGGCCGAACAGGGCTTCCAGCGAGCCATAGTCCATGCTCTGGGCGTTCACGGTGCCGGACCCGGCGGTCAGGGTTGCCACGGTCATGGCCGCTATCAGGGATGGCTTTTTCATGTTGGGATGTCCTTTCATCTAGTTGTCTTGTGACAGGCGTAACAGGGCGCTGTCAGATTTCCTTGATCATCATTTTGAAGGCGGAATCGAAGCTGACATTCGTCGCGGCCGCGGCCGCCTTATTGACAAGAATTTCTACCTTTGGCGCGGTTGCGACAAACATCGCGCATTTGCCCGTTTCAACGCAGTTCCGGTCGGTGGATATCGTGATGGTGCCCGATGTCTTGGATGCCGCGAATATCGCGTCTTGCTGGGCATCCGTGCCCGGTGTGACGAAGATTGCCCCAACCCCCGCGAGCTTTCCCAAATCACTGGTTGGCACCATAACCGGACGCAGGGTCAAGGCCCCTGCTTTAAGCCCGTCGCCCAGCGCAGCCTGAGCGGCTTGCGCCTCGGCCATCGACGCAGGGTTTTCCGGCGAATGCACGATAGCGATATCAACGGTGCCAGTTGGCCCATTCGCCATGAAGCCCAAAGCACGGGCCATGACCTGAAAATCCTTTTCGGTCACTTCCGCCTCTGCCGGCGTCACAGCGTTTGCACCCGCAAGCGCAATCATCAAAAACCCGATCACGCGGATCAGCTGGCTGGTGTTAAGTCTCATCTGTTGTCTCTCCCTAAGGCGATGGTGAAAGTACGTAAACCCTCTCTTTCAGAAAACTTTAAGTTGTAATTATAAAAATTCATATACTAAATAAATATAAAACAATCTAACTAATAAAAACTGAGCATTAGTGCAGAAGCGTTAAAAATTCCTTGATTCGCAATATCATTCAGAAGTGGCGACGCGATATCTTTGCACTGTGTCATTTTAGACACAGAATTAACACGTAGACGAGGCACTGAAGCCAAAGCGCAGTTTGGTAGAAATTTGCAGAGATTGATCGCGCCTGACGGACGCTTATAAACTTTCCGGGCTCAGGACTGGCGCCGGCGCCAGTGACGGGAACAAAAGGCACGCGGCGACAATGAACGTACCGCGGCTTCGGAAATGAAAAACCTGGCGGCGCAAACCACCAAGGCCGCCGAAGATATCAGCGTCAAATTTTCTGAAATGCGACCGGCTACCGCGCCTTAGCACCCTGCACCCTGCACCCTAACTACACGCGCGCTTCATTATGCCGCGTAACAAAATTATCATATTTCTGTCCCGCACGGTAAAGGATTGCGCCTTTATATCCTGACGCGGACTTGAGAGTTAGCGATCCAATTTTTACACAAATTGGATCGTAAAGGGTGTGGTTGCGTAAGGAGTATCCATAGATGACACGATTTGTTAATAACCTTCAAATTGGCTATCGTCTGTATGCAGGTTTTGGGCTAATTTTATTGCTTACCGTAGGACTGGTGGTTCTCTCAGGACTTGAGATGTCCAAATTCAGCAAGAGTTTCGACAGACTCGGCGGTCTGGGGAATGAAACATTACTCGTCGCGGAATTAGACCATAATATGGGCGAACTACGTTTCGCCGTCGACCGATATCTGCGTTCGAAAACAGAGGCGGATATGCAACACGCAGTTACCGCGCATGAAAAACTCCATGACAATATTGCGCGCGCGCAGAAAGAATTGCAAAGCGCCGCGGGAATGGCGCTGCTCAACGATATTCTCGCACATTCGATAGCCTATCAGAACGGCCTGTTGCAAATCGGGGAATTGACCCGGCAGGAAAGCCTCCTGATCAACCTGAAGATCAACAAATTAGAGGCGCAGATTATAGAAACGCTGAAAAAGTTTAATGCGCACCTAACCAATCTTGGTTTGCTCTCGACCGCTAAATCGGTAGGTAGTGTTGAAGTAAATCTCCAGGTCGTACGTGTTGCCCTCGCCAAATTCGCCGAGAGCAATGACCCGGTGGAAATTGGGCGCATGCGCAACGCGTTCATGGAATCCCAGGCCGGATTCGACCAGGTGGATAGCGGGTTAGGTGTTGAGTTTGATGATTTCACCCTACCGCTCAAGACGGGATTGCCAGATTATAGCAGGTTCGTTGAAGACATGTTCAAAGTCGTTAGCCAATCTAAAATGATCCGGGAAACACTTGAGATTACCGGCCGGACCATCAGCGAAAAAATCACACAGATCGGGAAGTCCGCGATTGACGACCAAAAACAGTTGCAATCGGAGATGTCAATATCCGTAGCCCAGGCCAAGAATCAGAACATCCTTATTGCCACTATGGCAACAATATTTGGGATGTCGATCGCCTGGTTTATTGGCCGTGGCATTACACGCCCTGTGCTTGCGCTAACCACGACGATGGGACAGTTGGCGGGCCGTAACTGGACCGTCGAAGTGCGCGACACAGAGCGCAAGGACGAACTGGGTCAAATGGCGCGCACAGTATTGTTTTTCAAGGAAAATGGACTGGCGCATGAACGTATGCAAACCGAAGCGGGGCAGCAGGCCGCGCGGCAAAGGCAGGTTGCGCGAAAAAAACTGGTCGACGAATATGTCGTTCCCTTCGAACAAAAGGTCGCAGGCGCACTTGGCACTCTGGCAGGGGCGTCCGGTGAGTTGCAGGCGATGGCCCAGTCAATGCACACTATTTCTGAACAAGGGCAGCGCCAGTCAGGTTCAGCGGCCACAGCATCCGAGAAGGCGTCCGCCAATGTCCAGAGCATCGCATCAGCCGGCGAACAGCTTTCCATCTCGATCAACGAAATCGCAGGTCAGGTTGCGGATTCCGCGCGCATCAGCACGGAAGCAAGAGAGCATGCCAGAACGACCAATATAGAAATCAAAGGTCTGGCCGAAGCTGCAAACAGTATTGGCGAGGTGATCAAACTCATTAGTGATATTGCCAGTCAAACCAATCTGCTGGCGCTGAATGCGACGATTGAAGCGGCACGCGCGGGCGAGGCCGGCAAGGGGTTTGCTGTGGTTGCGTCGGAAGTAAAAAGTCTTGCAACACAGACCAGCAAAGCAACCGAAGAAATCGGCAGTAAAATTTCTCTAATACAGAGTGCGACACGAAAATCAGTGTCGGCCATCGAAGTTATCACGGGTACGATTGCGCGCTTAAACGAAATCTCAACGGGCATCGCGATGGCGGTGGAGGAACAAGGGGTCGGTACCAAGGATATTGCCCACAACGTACAATTGGCGGCGCGCGGGACCCGGGCAGTCTCCAGCAGCGTCTCGCAAGTCGCCCAACTAGTCAACGAAACCGGGGGCGTAGCGTCAAAAGTGCTAAATGCGGCCGAAGAACTGACGCGTCAAGGTCAAGTATTGCGTGGCGATGTTGACTATTTCCTGGAAAAAATCCGTGCGGCATAAGAAGGCCATTTCTGATCATGCGGCCCCGTCATCCAGCACGTTCACCTATCGGATTCGCGAACAGGATTTTCCCGCAATCACGATATGCGCCTTGAATGAACTGGCCATGCATATGTCGCTAAGTGGGCCGCAAAAAGTGCCTGCTGATCCCGTACTTTAAGGAATTCCGATGAATTTGTGGGTTTGCAGGCTGAGCCGCCATTTCGGATGCGCCAGGCAATAGGCCGTCGCCAGTTGCGTATTGCGTACACGATCTGGCCCGTCCATGGGCTGCAACTGAAAATATCTGAAATCAAGTTGTTCAAATTTTTCCGGCGGCGCATCTTGCTGTGGATAGACAAGTTTCAGTTCGTCACCTTTCAGGAGCCGCAGCGCCACCGTTGATTTCGGGCTGACGCAGATCCAGTCAATGCCGGCGGGCGCCGGCAAGGTGCCGTTGGTCTCGACCGCTATCTCAAAACCTGCCGCATGAAGCGCAACAACCAGCGCTGCATCCAGTTGCAAGAACGGTTCACCGCCGGTGCATACGACAAAGAGTTTGCCCCCACCTGTCGGCCACGCGCCGCGCACCGCTTGTGCAAGGGCTTCGGGCGTATCAAACTTACCGCCGCCATGGCCGTCGGTTCCCACAAAATCCGTGTCGCAGAACCTGCACTGGGCGGTGGCCCGGTCCTGTTCGCGGCCGCTCCATAAATTACAGCCCGCAAAGCGGCAGAATACGGCCGGACGGCCAGCGTTCACGCCTTCGCCCTGCAGGGTGTAGAATATCTCTTTCACGCTATATGTCATGTACTTACGGTCAAATCAGAGGGATGAGAATCAGAGGGTTTGCCATGCCGCGTAGCCCTTTGCCCGCAACTGGCAGGCGGGGCATTCGCCACAGCCATAGCCCCAGTCAAAGCGCTGGTCACGGTCGCCCATATAGCAGCTATGGCTATGTTCGCGCACTATTTCCGTGAATGCGGCGCCCCCCAGCTCTTGCCCCAGCGCCCAGGTGGCCGCCTTGTCCAGCCACATTAATGGCGTCAGAAACTCGAATTTCCGGTCCATGCCCAGACTGACGGCATTGGCAAGCATCTGAATCGTGTCATTGCGACAATCCGGATAGCCGGAATAGTCCGTTTCGCACATGCCGCCAATCAGCGATCCGATCCCACGCCGGTACGCCACCGCCGCCGCCAGCGTCAAAAACAACAGATTGCGCCCGGGAACAAAACTATTGGGCAGGCCATTGTCGGCCATTTCGATCACCATGTCCTGGGTCAGGGATGTGTCGCTGATCTCGCCCAGCACCTGCATGTCTATCAGATGATCCTCACCCAATCCGCCTGACCACCCAAAATTACGGCGCATTTGGGCCAGAATTCGAGGGCGGCAGTCCAGCTCCACCCGGTGGCGCTGGCCGTAATCAAAGCCAATGGTCTCGACGCTGTGAAAGCGCTGTAACGCCCAGGCCAGGCAGACGGTGGAATCCTGGCCACCCGAAAACAGGACCAGTGCTTTACTTGCGGTTTGCGGCATTATTTTTCCATACTCTGTAGCAGGCCGGGCGACCCGGTGGTTTTTATAACATATGGTTGCCGCACCGGATAACATCTGCATCGAATGAATCTGAGGAGAAAATGATGGGCAATAAAACGTTAATAATTACGGCAGGCATGGCCATCGCAATTGCCGGTTTGTCCGCGCTATTTCTTGTGGAAACCGGGGGTGCAAAGGCCCAAATTCAGGCATTGGGCGGCAGGCCAAATGGCGAATGCGTTTCTTATGGATCCGGGTCGGCGCTGCATATGTGCATGCACAAATTTTCCGACGGCACCCGATGCGTAGGAACAGGAGGCGGTGGACTGCAGGCGGCAGGGGCCGGTGTTGCATTGCAATGCGATTTTAAGTAACAGCTAAACACGCGGTGAGAGAAGTATGAAGACTGCTCGCACGGTCCGTGTGATACACCCGCGGTTTTCCAATAATTAGTAGGTATATAACTATATTAAGAGGCAAAATCGACAATCGGCGGATGAATGCGTATATAGGGTTTATCGCCGACACGTCTGAGGATTCTCAAATATATGACCGCCACGCTGGACGATAAGCCCCGCCACCCGGAAAAGGCCCACAAGCCGGATCAGCCGGTGCGCCGTGGCAAGCCGGATTGGCTCCGGGTCAGGGCCCCGACGTCACCGGAATATGCCGCCACCCGCAAGATCATGCGTGACAATAAACTGATCACGGTGTGCGAGGAAGCCGCCTGCCCGAATGTTGGCGAATGCTGGGCCAAGGGACATGCGACCATGATGATCATGGGCGACACCTGCACCCGCGCGTGCGCCTTTTGCAATGTGCGCACCGGCATGCCCGGCCCGCTGGATACGCTGGAGCCATTCAATGTGGCAGCGGCCGTGCAGAAGCTGGGCCTGGCGCATGTGGTGGTCACATCTGTGGATCGCGATGATCTGGCGGATGGCGGCGCGGCGCATTTCGCCTCGGTCATCAGCGCGGTGCGGGACAAAAATCCATCCACAAGTATTGAGGTTTTGACGCCGGATTTTTTGCGCAAAACAGGCGCCATAGCATGCGTCGTTGCCGCGCGCCCGGATGTGTACAATCACAATCTGGAAACTGTTCCGCGCCTCTATCTCTCGGTTCGTCCCGGCGCGCGCTATTTCAGTTCGCTGCGCCTATTGCAGCAGGTCAAGGAATTTGACCCCGCCATGTTCACCAAATCCGGCATTATGGTGGGGCTGGGCGAAAGCCGTGAAGAAGTACTGCAGGTGATGGACGATCTGCGCGCGGCGGATGTAGATTTCCTGACCATCGGGCAATATTTGCAGCCAACCGCCAAGCATCACCCCATCGAGCGTTTTGTGACGCCCGACGAATTTGCCGCACTGGCCGCCAGCGCCTACGCCAAGGGATTTCTGATGGTGTCAAGCACTCCCCTGACCCGTTCGTCCTATCATGCGGGGGATGATTTTGAACGCCTGCGCGCGGCGCGCCTGGCGCAATTGGGCCGCTAACTGTGCCGCGTCACGAACAGCAGCACCCGGTGCCCTTTACGCCTGCACAAATGTTCGAACTGGTAGCGGACATCCCGCATTATGCAGATTTTTTACCCTGGTGCAGCGGCGCGCGTATTACCAGACGCGAAGCGCAACCCGACGGAGGAGAGATTTTGCATGCCGATCTGGTGATCGGTTACAAAGCGTTTCGGGGAACCTATACCAGCCGGGTTGTGCTGGATCGCGCGGATATGAAAATTGACGCGACCCATACGCGCGGGCCGTTCAAACATTTAATCAATCGCTGGGTTTTTCTACGCCAGCCCGATGGAAGCTGCGTAATCGATTTCCTTATCGATTTCGAATTTCAAAACCCAATCATCCGTAAGCTGATAGAATTGGTTTTTTCAGAGGCCGTGCGGCGTATGGTGCAGGCGTTTGAAACCCGTGCGCACGAAATATATACACCGTTAAGGGCTACGAGCCCTATTGAGGCGGACACCAATTAAACGGGCGCCGCCGCTTGCAGTTTGCTATATTTGTCCGGTGATCTGAACCGGGAGAACACGTGGCGATGACCGATCCGAACGAAATTCTGGTTGATGCGCTGGCTTCGGCTTTGCCACCGCTGCTGACTGCGCTGGACAATCTGGCTTATATCGCGCGCCATATGCATCCGCCACACCTGCCCGCGCTGGTGGCCCGCATGGGTAACGCAGACGCAGACGTGCGCGAGGGGGTCGCCGCGTTGCAAAACGCACCCTGGCCCGAACATATGGTGGAGGTAAAATCGCGCATTGAAACCGCCGCCGATCATGTCTGCGAAGCCTATGAAAGCCTGCGCAATCTCGGGCGCACCCCGAACGGTTTGATGGAGGCCTATTATGCGCTGCGCTTTGCCACCCAGGCGCAGGAGGTGCTGTATCCCTTAACGGCTTTACTGCCGCTGATAGGCCGGTTTTTTCTGAATGTGCGGGCACGTTCGGATGCGGACCTGCTGGACAAACTGGAACTGGGCGCGGGAAACCCCAACACCGGTGTCATGCACAGTAAAAGCGCCAAAGGCGACACGCGCGGGGGTTTTTCATTATATGTGCCCGAAAGCTATGACACCGCCAGCAAACACCCGCTGATTTTCGCCCTGCATGGGGGTAGCGGCCATGGCCGCGAATTTTTATGGAGCTGGCTGCGCACCGCGCGCAGCAACGGCGCCATTCTGATCAGCCCCAGTTCACGCGGCGCAACCTGGGCGTTACAGGGGCCCGACATCGACACCCCCAATCTGGTCAGTATGCTGAATTATGTGCGCGAACGCTGGAATGTGGATGATACGCGCATCCTGATGACGGGTATGAGCGATGGCGGCACCTTCACCTATATCAGCGGTATGCAGGCGGATCAGCCATTTACCCATCTGGCGCCGGTTGCGGCGTCATTTCATCCAATGCTGCTGGAGTTCTTCCCCGCCGAACGCATCAAGGGACTGCCGGTCCTTGTCACCCATGGCGCGCT
>JAUSQH010000558.1 GCA_030652895.1 Alphaproteobacteria bacterium | reverse complement strand
CATGGAAGAAGGCAAGCTTGCGAAATGGCAGGTCGTGGAAGGCGATAAGGTTTCCGCAGGCGACATTATCTATGAGATCGAGACCGACAAGGCGACCATGGAATATGAATCCATCGATGACGGCACTGTCGGCAAGCTGCTGGTCAGTGAAGGTCAGGAAGCCATCAAGATAAATGCGCCCATAGCGGTGCTTCTGGAAGAAGGTGAGGACAAGGCGGCGCTGGCGTCTTTCAAAACACCGGAGGCCCCCCCTGCGCCTGCCGCGGGAGGAGATACAGCGAAGCCCGACAAGCGTGCAGCCCCGGCGCCGGTAGCGGCCGCAGAAAAACCATCCGTTCAAGGAACAAAATCCGGCGCCAGGATTGTCGCCAGCCCGCTGGCGCGGCGTCTTGCCACGCAAAAGGGTCTTGATCTGGCGCGTATAACAGGCAGCGGCCCGCACGGCCGCATCATCAAGCGCGATCTGGACGGCGCGCAGCCCATGGCGGCCGCAGCGCCAGCCGGAGCGAAAACGGCAGCCAAACCGGCGGCCAATGAACTGGCGCTATTCGCTGAAGGTTCCTATGAGGTGGTTGCGCACACCCCCATGCGCAAGACTATTGCGCGGCGTCTGACGGAATCCAAAAGCACAATCCCGCATTTTTATCTGACCGTCGAATGCGATCTGGATGGGTTGCTGGAAATGCGCCAGACACTGAACGCGCGCGCACCGAAAGACGAGGGCGCGTACAAGCTCAGCGTCAATGATTTCATTATCCGCGCGAGCGCGCTGGCGTTGAAGCGGGTGCCCGAATCCCATGCCTCATGGACGGATGCGGGCCTGCTGCGCCACAAACATGCGGATATCGGCGTGGCGGTTTCCATTGAAGGCGGGCTGATCACGCCGATCATCCGGCACGCAGACGCCATGGGGCTGGCTGAAATTTCCAATGCCATGCGCGATCTGGCAGAACGCGCGCGGGTGCGCAAACTGAAGCCCAGCGAATATGAAGGCGGCACGTTTTCCATTTCCAATCTGGGCATGTTCGGCATCAGGGAGTTTTCCGCGGTGATCAATCCGCCGCACAGCATGATCCTGGCGGTCGGGGCGGGTGAGCAGCGCCCGGTTGTCAGAAATGGCGCACTGGCTATCGCGACGCAGATGAGCTGTACACTGTCGTGCGATCACCGGGTTGTCGATGGTGTGCTGGGTGCGCAATTTCTTAATGTGTTCAAGGGGTTTATTGAAAACCCCCTGACCATGTTGCTGTGAGGTGGCGCCATGGCTGAAAACTCCTTTGACGTAGTGGTGATTGGTTCCGGCCCGGGCGGCTAT
>JAUSQH010000557.1 GCA_030652895.1 Alphaproteobacteria bacterium | reverse complement strand
TAAATTATTTCAATAAGATAGGTGAAATACACAGGCGCAGAACCATATCCGCATCTGGTGCGGTTTTACGCCATTTTAACCCGAGACAGGGTGTGTGCGGATGAATTCACGAATACGCGGCGCGATCTCGGATTTCCAGCGCCGGCCATTGAAAACACCATAATGGCCAACCCCTGACTGGATATAGTCCTGCTTTTTTTCAGACGGGATATGCGCGCATAAATCGTGGGCAGCCTGGGTTTGCCCGATACCGGAAATATCATCAAATTCGCCTTCGATCGTCAGCAAGGCTGTTTTGCGAATTTCCTGTGGCCGGACAAGACGCCCACGATGGGTTGCTTCTCCTTTGGCAAGGCTCTGCTTTTGAAACACCTCACTGACCGTCATCAGATAAAATTCGGCGGTCAGGTCCATAACCGATAGATATTCGTCATAAAAGTCCCGGTGGGCCTCCGCGCTATCACCATCCCCTTGCACCAGATGGGCAAAGAAATTGCGGTGCGCATCCACATGCTTATCAAGGTTCATGTGCATGAACCCGCTCAACTGCAGAAATCCCGGATAGACGGGACGCATGAAGCCGCTGTTTGGCAACGGGACCCGGGCAATCATGTTATGCTGAAACCATGACAGCGGCCGGTCCATTGCCAGCTCGTTTGGAACTGTCGGGCTTAAACGGCTGTCGATCGGGCTACCCATCAATGTCATGGTGGCCGGCTGGCAGGGATGGTTTTCCGCCGCCATAAGCGCCGCGGCCATAAGCACCTGAACACCAGGCTGACACACCGCCATCACATGCGTGTTAGGGCCGATCAGCCGCAAAAATTCAATCACGTAATCAATGTAATCATCCAGATCGAAACGCCCTTCCTGCAATGGCGTGGTGCGGGCGTCGCGCCAATCGGTAATGTAAACATCCTGCTCCGGCAGCATCGCCTCGACCGTGCCGCGCAAAAGTGTGGCCCAGTGACCAGACATCGGCGCCACGATCAATAATTTAGGGTCTGCAAGACGCTGCGGATCATTCGTAACCCGGCGAAAATGTTTCAGCTGGCAAAACGGCTTCCGAAAAACCACTTCCTCCTCGATGGGAACGTCCTCGCCATTTATCCGCGTGCTGGTCAAACCGAACTGCGGCTTCTCGTAACGCCTGGTGAGGCGCTCCGCCACCTCATAGGCGGCTAGCAGCCCTGGCGTTGTTGGCGCATAGGCTGCGGGACTGGCCGGATTTTGGAGAAAAAACCGGCCGGCACGAAGTGCCGCGCGCATCGGCCTCACTGCTGAGTGGGCCATTTCATAGGCGTGGTAGAGCATATCGCGTTCCCTTGCGCTGTATAAAATTTAAAAGTGCCGGTGCTTGTGCTGGTCCTTTTTAAGCGATCCAACAGGGCGCACCTCTAATATTGTGCAGTGCAGCATAAAAAGCAAGGGCCATTTCTCCTGTGCTTCCCGAACAGTACCGGAAAATGCTTTAATTTCTGTCTATAAGGAAATTTTATCCAAGGTTAACAGATAATTACCTTGTTCCATGGATGATTTTAGTCAGGGTAATCTTACAAGTAAAACTGAGTTAGTCCATCTTGCCGCGGAGCAAGTATCAATACAGAATCACACTGATTCGCTATCGTGTAAACTCAGTGGGATTATTTTTTTATCTTTAGTTATGGCACCTTACTGAAAACGTTTTGTTAACCATTAAAGACTATGTTTTGCGTAGCTGTCACAAGGATTCGTTCCCCAACGTTTCCGTTCTGTCGGACGGCTCCCTGTTAAACTTGGGCCGCTTCGTGCGGCCCTTTTTTTTGATCTGTTAACGAGCTGATACTACCCAATAAATCGAAAAAATTGGCGCAAGTGTGACGGCGGCCGACGACAGCGCGCTAGAAATCTGATATGCAATTTCATATAAACACAACGTTATTGAAGCTAAATCTTTGACCTCTTAAGGAACATAAACTTATGAGCGACCTAAGCATCGTAGAAACCGGAGCCCAACCCCCCACCAACAGCGCCAGCACATTTGCCTCCTCGGATATGTTTTTCAAAATCTACGACGAATCCATGACGATGGTCCGTGAAGCCGCGGACTATCTCGAACTCGAAGGCGTTATTGAGCGCCAGCAACTGTCGCAAAAATTGGGCATTGTCTATGCGTGCGAAAGCATGCGGCTTACGACGCGGCTAATGCAGGTTTCCGCGTGGCTTCTTGCCATGCGTGCTGTCCGTCAGGGTGAACTAAAAGGTGGAGAGATTGCAGAACGCGGCTTTCGCCTTGGCGCCAGAGAAGTTTGTGTCGGCGGCCCAGTGCGTGGCGCAGGTCTGCTGCCGGTGCGTTTAATTAATTTACTGGAGGCCAGCAAGCGTCTGTATGAACGGGTGGCGCGGCTGGATAAGCTGTTGTTTGACGATAATACTGGCCGGTTGCCTGCGCATAATGCTGTCGTGACGCAGTTAAGCCGCATCGAACTCGCTTTTAAAATTTAGACCTATTAATCGACTGCTACAAGAAATGGCCGCACTCCTAAATGCGGCCATTTCTCTGTCTGTTGATGGATCGATCAGATTTCGCGTGGCACCGCCGCCATAGCGCGCTTGCAGCCTTCCAACAGGTCCTCGAAAATGTCGCGCGCCGGACGTACGGACTTGATCAGACCGATGCCCTGACCAGCAAAACCTGGCGCGATGTCGCCCCGCTTGCCGATCTGGCCAGAGGTCAGTATCTGGCTTGAGACCATGGACTGGAACGGCATCGGCAGTGGATCCATCTTGGCGTCCACATAGGCTTGCGCCCATTTGGTGCGGATCAGACGCGCCGGCTTGCCAGTAACAGATTTGGACACCATGGTGTTCTCTTCATTGCTGTCCACAATCGCCTGCTTCTGATACGGCAGAATACCGGCCTCTTCGCTGGCGAGGAAGGCGGAGCCAATCCACACGCCCTCTGCACCCAGACAGAATGCCGCCGCAACGCCGCGGCCATCGCAGATACCACCAGCGCCCAGGACCGGAATACCTTTCGGGCCGCCAACCGCATCTACCACCTGCGGGATCAACGCCATGGTGCCGATGGGTGAATTATGTCCGCCGCCGTCATGCCCTTGCGCCACGATCAGATCGAGGCCCGCGGACGCGAGCTGCACCGCATGACGCACAGCGCCTACAACACCCATGACCTTAGTGCCGTTGGCCTTCATTTCACGCATCCATGGGCCCGGATTGCCAAGACCCGCCGCATAGACCGGCACACGCTCTTCGATCACCACGGCCATCTGCGCTTCAAAAAACTCCTTGGTCAGGAACATCGGCTCACCCGGCGCCCGGTTGGCCGCGCCCATGCCCTCCGCCAGCTCTTCCTTGGTCGGTTTCCTCAGCCCTTCGCGCTTCATAAATTCTTCCGCGAACGCCATATGCTCAGGCAAAAGGTCCATCGGCGAGGGCCCCTCTGAATTCTTGGCCCCGTCGTTGCGCCGCACAGATGCGGGCAACAGAGTGTCCACCGCAAACGGCTTGTCCGTATAGCTGCGGATTTCACGAATCCACTCACGCAACATTTTGGGTCCACAGGCCGCCGCGCCCAATACGCCAAGCCCGCCAGCCTCGGAAACCGCCGCAGCGAGTTTTGGGGTCGACGCGCCGCCCATGCCTGCAAGCAGGATGGGGTGCTGAATGCCCAGAATTTCACATACCCGATTATTCGCCATTTGATCTCTCCCTGTTATTCCGCCATTTGTTATAAGGGTTTTAGCAAATAAATTGCTCATTCGTAAATGCCGCTGATTCATCCAGGCGCGGATTTTAAATGTAGATAGTTGGTGATGACAGCACTGGCCCAGTTAACGCCACGTTCTGCCGGGTTTGTGCAATATCGGCTTTCCGGCGAGCTATAAAATCCGCGCAGATTCGATCAACGCCGACTGACCATTTGTGATGCCCTGCCGTGTTCCATTCCATTCAATATGCCGCCAAGGACACGTTACGACCCGGATCCAGCGAGCGCAGAGGACAGAATCTCAACAAAACCCGCAATTATTGTGCGCTGCAAAATAAATTTTCTGGAAAGGCATATTTCTTATTGATTTTTTGCAGTGCGGTGGTATTTTGTGCATTGCGGTAGTTACTTTTTAACTACCGCGTGCCCTTCCTGGGCGTTTCCTCCCTAAACTCGGGCCGTTCCCACGGGAACGGCCTTTTTTTATGTAAACGCTTATACCGTTGCCGCTAACAGCAATTCAGGCGTCAGACGTTGACTAAGGGCGGCAATCAGCGCCGACATATGGTCTTTTACCCCGGGAAAGCCCTCAGACGGCGCGACAAGGTTTTCATCCATATAGAGCGCGCGGTTAATTTCGATCTGCACTGCATGCTGCCCCTGCCCAGGGCGCCCATAACAATCCGTGATATAGCCTCCCGCATAGGGACTGTTTCGCACGACCTGATACCCTTGTTCGCGCAATACATTTTCTATGGTTTGCGAAATCAGCGGTGCGCATGATGTGCCATAACGATCGCCCAGAATGATATCCGCCGATCGCCGGTCCGCCGCGATCTGGGGCGCCCCCAAAGAGGGCATGGAATGACAATCGATTAACACCGCGCAGCCAAAGAGTCGAATGCTGCTGGACAACAGATCTGATAGTGCGCTGTGATAGGGATGATACAATGCTGAGATGCGGCGCTCAGCCTCCGAAAACGACAATTTTTCACGATAAATCGCCATACCTTCAGCAACGACTCGGGCGATAGTGCCGAAACCGGCGGCAACACGCAACGACCGGGTATTGGCATGTTCGGGTAAGGCATCCTCAAACATCACGGGGTCCAGTTCAAACGCCTCCCGGTTAACGTCCAGATATGCGCGCGGAAACAACGCCTTGAGTAGTGGCGCGCCATATCGCGGGGCGTCGTCAAACAGCATATCGACAAAGCTGTCCTCTGACCTGCGCAAGGAAATCCGGTCAAGTCTCGTGGATGCGATCAAATCATCAGGATAAGCCGTCCCGCTATGGGGTGAATTGAATATAAGCGGACTGGTTCGCTGTTTTGGCGTAAGGATGGTGTAAGGCGCATCCGCGCTGCTATCAGCACGCCCTTGCTGACCTGAAAAATGTTTCACTTCCGAACCGGTTATTGGGTCCGACCTATCCATACAATATTTCCTATGCTCAAGCATAAATGTAATAACAACAGCCCTAATGTCATACTATTATATTGGTATAAAGACTGCTGGCATTTATTCCATATTTACGGTTTCCTGCCAAAGTGTCTTGTAATGATGCGAAAATGCGGGGGCGCAATGTAATTCCCGGGGGGCACGTTCGTCCGAACGGGTGTTTTCTGGCGAATTTCAGTAAAAAATAGAATTAAAGACGCCTATCGGAACAGGAAGGTAAAAGTACATGGCAATTATTTTATTGGCGGAAGATGATGAATCCCTGTGCCGTTTTTTGGCGCGCTCCCTGACCAAAGCGGGTCATGAAGTGACATCGGTCCTGCGTGGGGACCACGCTCTGCCTTACTTGGAGACCGGCATCTATGACGTACTGGTGACGGATATCGTCATGCCGGAAATGGACGGTATCGAGCTCGCCCGGCGCGCGGTGGCGGCACAGCCCACACTGAAAGTCGTATTTATTACCGGATTTGCAGCTGTCGCGCTTAATCCACGCAGTGACGCGCCGGAAGGAGCAAAGGTGCTGTCGAAACCATTCCATCTGCGTGAACTGGTCGACGAAATAGACCGCGCACTTGCGGCCTGAAGCCAGCCAGAAGGGTCAGCCAGCATCAGTTTCGCGATACTTGTCCGTATGTCCCGGCGCAAGCGGCCCTAATTCTGCTCCGTCTCGGGCAGTGCCCCGGAAACGTCTGTATCGGCGACACCGGCGGCCGTTTCAGTCACCGGGCGCAGAGTTTCACCGGCCACTTCATCTCCCTTGAGCTTGGCTTTGGCTTTTTCAGCGCGTTCGGCTGCAGTCCTTACTTGCGTATCGAGATCAATTTGCGAGCTAAGACCCAGGCTTACCGGATCGACCGGCTTAAGATTCGCCTGGTTCCAATGACTGCGATCCCGGACGGATTGAATTGTCGTCTTGGTCGTGCCAACCAGTTTACCGATCTGACTATCGCTTAATTCCGGGTGATGGCGTAACAGCCAGGCAATTGCATCAGGACGGTCCTGACGCCGTGACACAGGCGTATAACGCGCGCCCCTGGAACGTTTGACCGGTTCGGGATGGCTGCTGGCCCGCAGTTGCAGATGGGCGGCCGGATCGGCCTCGCACCGGGCGATTTCTTCCCGGGTCAATTGACCTGCAGTCACCGGGTCCAGCCCCTTGACGCCGATGGCAACCTCACCATCCGCAATGCCGGAAACCTCCAGCAAATGCAGTTCACAGAATTCTGCGATCTGCTCAAAGCTGAGCGAGGTATTATCCACGAGCCAGACGGCCGTTGCCTTGGGCATCAGTGGTCGCGTCATTCGGTCTCTCCATAATTCACAATAGCAAACCCATTCAGAACACGTGACTGAGGGAATATTGCATCGGGGGTGTCTTATTTATATAGGCTATTGAAGCGCCAAGATAAAGCCGTAGCACAATGCTATAATATAAGCACCAGCTTGCCGATATGTTCACTGCTTTCCATCCGAGCATGCGCGGCGGCGGCGTCATCCAGCGGATAGGTCGAATCAATCACCGGACTGAGCTGTCCTGCCGCAAGCAAGGGCCAGACTCTTTCGCGCAAGTCATTGGCAATAATGGTTTTTTCCGCCACGCTGCGAGGCCGCAGCCCGGAACCGGTCAGAATCAGCCGCTTTTGCAAAACAGCCAGCAGATTCAGCGTGACCTTGGCCCCCTGCAAAAAGGCAATAGACACATGGCGCCCACCCTGGGCCAGACAGGAAATATTCCGGGCGACATAGTCACCGCCCACCATGTCCAGTACGATGTCGACCCCGGCGCCGCCGGTCAATTGTTTGACGACCTCCGCGAAATCCTCTGTGCGGTAATTGATTGCCCGTTCGGCGCCCAATTGCATACAGACATTGCATTTGGCCTCGCTTCCAGCTGTCGCGAAAACCCGCGCGCCAAAGGCCCTGGCGATTTGAATGGCGGTGGTGCCGATACCACTGCTGCCCCCATGCACCAGCAGGCTTTCACCCGCCTGCAAATGCGCGCCGTCGAAAAGATTTGTCCAGACGGTGAAAAAAGTTTCCGGAATGGCCGCCGCCGCAATCATATCCATGCCGGCCGGAACCGGCAGGCATTGACCCGCCGGGGCAATGCAATATTGCGCATAGCCGCCGCCGGCCACCAGCGCGCAGACCTTGTCCCCAGGCGCCCATCCGGAAACGCCTGCGCCCAACTGCACAATGGTTCCCGCAACCTCCAGCCCCGGCGTATCGGGCGCACCCGGCGGTGGTGGATAAAAACCCTGACGCTGCATGACGTCCGGGCGATTGACGCCGGCCGCGGCCACTTCGATCAGCACTTCGCCAGCGCCAGGCGCGGGTGTTGGCAGACTAACGGGTTGCAGCATTTCTGGCCCGCCCGGCTTGGTGATCGCAACGGCGCGCATGGTTTGTGGAATGGTTGTGGACATTGAAGGGCTCTTATCAAAAAGGAGGGGTAAAAACAAAACGGCCAGCCATCACCGACCGGCCATAAGCAATACAGGACAGGGTTTATTCTGCAGCAACTTTTTAACGAACCCGCAGCCCAGCACCGTTGCGATTCCTCGCCAACCAGATTTATTTATCGCCATCAGGGTCATCCGTAGAGACGTTTATGTCAAGCAATACGCACAGAAAGGGGCGCCCTTACGAGCGCCCCGCAAATTCTTGAAAAATAGCTGGTTTACTGGGCCGCAACAAGCCGCGAGCGGCCCTCGGTCAGGCCATGGCGCAGTAATTTGCCAGGGACCGCCCCCGTGCAGACGCCGTCCGTGAAGGTCTCTGTGCCATTGATCAGGATATGACGATACCCTTCTGCTTTTTCCACCCGGCGCCATTCATTGCCCGGCAGATCGGTGAGAACTTCTGACGGCAGCAGCTTCAGATTGTCGTGATCATAGATCACGATGTCGGCCGGCGCCCCTTCAACCAATGTGCCACGATCAACAAAGCCCGCACACCGCGCGGGCATTGCCGACAGACGGTAATGCGCTTCTTCAAGGGTGATCATGCCCTTGCGCACTTCGTCGGACAGAAGCTCGGTCGGATAACGTCCGAAGCTGAGGAACTTGGTATGCGCGCCGCCATCCGAAACACCCGGAATGATATACGGCGAATCCAGCAGCTCCTGCATATAGTCCATGTCTTTGTTGAAAGGCGGAATGTAAATCACAGTCGCCAGATTTTCATCCGTAACCAGATCCATCAGCGCATCTATCGGATGCATTCCGCGCATCGTGCCCAGCTCCGCCACGGTCATGCCTTCGTACTTCTTGTTTTCGGGCTTGACCGTAAGTTCGATATACAGGCCAGCGACGGGGCCGGAAACCAGGGGCGCGCTGCCATGGTCATAGGTTTCGCGCAGGGCCGCGCGATATTCCGGATTGCGCATTTTGACCGCGCGTTCCGCTACAGTACCGAGCGTTACTTCGCGCCATGCCGGATCGCCGTCGAACAGATTGAAATCCTCGAAGGTGAAGCGCATATCGTTTGCGGTCGTAATGCCCTGCAGCCAGATTTGCAGGCCTTTTTCCTGCATGCGCTTGCCCCAGTCGAGCAGGCGGCGATGCTGATGCGGATGACGGTTGTTCACCTGCACCGCGTTAAACAAAATCGGGCGCTGCGCAACCTCCGCCAGCTTTTCGGTAAAGGTCAGATCGGCTTTGAAGTCCGCCTTGGCCTGGGTCAACTGGATGAAACCCTCACCACGACGGCGCAGTACTTCAGCAAACGCAAAACAGGTTTCATCCGACATCAGGTCAGTCGACATTGGCGTACCATCATAGTCACGCTGTACCGAGGTATAGCCGTCCCCCAGACGCTGCGCCGACCAGCCGCAGCCACCCGCCTCAAGCGACACTTCCAGCAAGCGACACATTTCGGCCAGTTCCGCCTTTGTCGGCTCACGCAATTTGCTGTCTTCCTGGCCCATCACATAGACCATCAGCGGTCCAATCGGCACGAAGCTGAGCACGTTGATGCCTTTGGGCTTGCGCTCCAGATTATCGAGCCATTCCGGGAAGGTTTCCCAACTCCACTGGATGCCGGCTTTCATGGTGGCAAGAGGAATAGCCTCGACCCGTTCCATGGTCAGCATCGCGCGCTCGCGCTCCGACGGTTTCACCGGCGCAAATCCGAAGCCGCAATTGCCGATGGCGACAGAAGTCACCCCATGCCAGCTTGACGTTGTGAGGTACGGGTCCCACATGAGTTGCGCGTCATAATGCGTATGCAGATCAACAAAGCCCGGCGCCACATTGAGGCCCTTGGCGTCGATGACCCGGTTGGCGCGCGCTGCACTTATCGTGCCGCTGGGATCGACCTTGGCAATGCGGCCATCCTTGATGGCGATGTCGCCGACAAAACGAGGGGCGCGAGTACCGTCGAAAATTGTGCCACTCTTGATCAGGGTATCAAATTCAGACATGTGATGTTTACTCCCTTTTGGCGGACAGTCCTGCGTCCGCTCCGGTGGATTTGCGGGTGAGGCGACATCTCGACCAACACACTTCGCCAAACCAAATATGTAATTCGTCAATTAAACAACTGCCGCATAAGTAAAGCAAGTTTATTATATGACCTTTTACACTGGAAGCGTCGCGCGAATATTCCGAGATCTTCGCGCCGCTACTTCGATGTGCACATAATAATCAGGATCAAACGGGCAACGTCTAAGTTTTTGTTTTATATCGATTTTTATATGCCGCACCGCAATATGCGACTTTTTTTCAGGGAATTCGCGCCACCATCATTATCTTGACATAGACAATATTGTAAGTTAGCGTCGCATCAGGCTTCAGCATAACTTGGCGCCGGTCACCCGACTACGCCAACAACTAATTTGGAGGATGGCATGAGTCGTATGGACAGTACTTTTCAAACCGTAAGCGCCGATGATTTTCCCGCAATGCTTGATCCGGACCGCTATGGCAGCCGGTCTCCCGCATTCGACAAGATCATTGCCGCAACCCACGACCATTTCTGGGATCCGCTGGACACCCGTTATATCGACTTCAGCGCCCCGTTCGATCTGAAGAACCAGTATCTGGTAAACCCAAAACTTTCCGCCGAACTGCAGACCTCTGCGGTCGACAAGCTGACGGAACAGCAAAAAATTCATCTGGCCAACCGGTTGCAGCATTACCAGATTTCGGTGATTTTGCATGGCGAACAGGGCGCGCTGAACATGTCGGCCAGCCTGTGCCACATCATGCTTGATCCGGGCGCGCAGGAATACGCCGCCAATCAGTGCCGCGAGGAAGCCCGCCACGTCACCGGCTTCACCCAATATATCAAGTCCCGCTTTGGCAAGCCCGAACCGGTTGGCGGTTTTCTGCGCAACCTGCTCGTGGAGCTTGTGGGCAGCCCGTTGGTATGGAAGAAAATCGTCGGTCTACAGATGGTGCTTGAAGGCCTGGCGATGGGCGTGTTTGCGTCTTATTTCCAGTACGCCAACGATCCGGTTCTGGTGCGCCTGATGCAATTGACCATGACGGATGAAGCCTTCCATCATAAATTCGGCAAGATCTGGGCTGACAAAACCATTCCTTTCGTCAGTGCGCAGGAGCGCGATGCGATTGAGGATTGGGCCAAGGAAGTCTTTAACGCCCTGCTACTGAACCTCAGTGATCCAGAGCAGAAGCAGCATATTTATGCCGAAGTCGGACTGGACTGGAAAGATGTGCAGGCTGCCATGATCGAAGCCTTCACCAGTGATTTCCGCCGCAAGCAGATGCAGGAAAGCACAAATATTTTCCGTGTTCTGATCAAAACCCTGGTCAAGGCGGGCATTATCACGGACCGCACGGCGCCCTATTACGCGGCCTATGTGGACATGAAGGAACTGCATTCCGAAGGCGACAAGATGGTCGGCGACGACATCGCCGAAGAAGGCATCAAGCTGCTGAAAGAGATCAATATGTTCAGCAAGCCTTCGTCGATCGCCGCTGAGTAATCTTCCCCCTAGAGGGATTGTCCAGGCCGCCCTTCTAGCGGCCTGGCGTCCGACTAAATCGCATCCATAGCATATGGGTGCGATTTTTTTTGACAGGCGGCCTTTAAAAAAGGGCGGCCCCGTCACTCAGACGAAGCCGCCCCCCTTATAATTACTTCACCGGCCAGCCGTTTAGGTCCGGGATATTAGCCCCGTCCCTGACGCAATAGTCTGCCCGGCGTGGCGCCGGTGCATTCGCCGTCGGCAAAGGTGGTCTCGCCATTGACGATAATGGCGTGATAGCCCTTGGCGCGCTGAATACGGCGCCATTCATTGCCCGGGAAGTCATGCACGATTTCGCCGATCCATTCCGGGTCAGCGGCAAGTTCGTTCAGCCCATACACCACCACGTCGGCCGCAAGGCCTACTTTCAATTCGCCGCGGTCCACAAAGCCTGCTGCTTTTGCGGGCAGCGAGGACAGCCGGTAATGCGCCTCTTCCAGAGTGATCTTGCTCTCGTCGCGCACCAGCCAGCTCAGGAAGTCAGTGGTGAACGCGCCGCCGGTGAAGAACTTGGTGTGCGCCCCGCCGTCTGATACGCCCGGGAACGTATATTCGGAATCCAAGATCATCTCGGCCATGAAGTCGGCGTTGAAGCCGCGATTGGGCCCCAGGAACTCAACCTTCAGATCGCCCTGCACCGACATATCCAGCATCACATCTATCGGATGCCGGCCCTCTTCTTCGGCGATGTCACCCAGCGACTTGCCGACATATTTCTCCAGTTCAGGAACGTTGTTCACGCCCTGCACGATCAGGGTGCGTACCGGGCCACCCACCCCTGCCTGAATGATTTCAAGTTTACGATTGGCGCTCTCATATTCCCCCTTCAGGTTCTTACGCAGGGCGGGGTCTTTCATCTTGGCCAGTTTTTCTTCAAACGTGCCTGTTGTGACTGCGCGCCATGCGGGGCTCGCGTCATACAGGTTCCAGTTTTCCAGCGTATACGCAAAACCCGAGCGCACGGTGCCCGTCTGGCCATACATGGGAAGGCCTTTCGCACGTACTTTAGCGAGCCAGTCAAGGCTGCGCTTGTGCACCTTGGGATCCTTGCGTGAGGGCACAATCACATTGTGCAGCACTGGGCGCTGCGCGGTTTCCGCCAGCTTTTCCAGGAACGCGAGATCGCCCTTGATGTTGCCGGTCGACTGGGTGATCTGAATAAAGCCTTCACCGCGTTCGCGCAGCACTTCCGCAAGATTGAGAATATCCGCATCGCACATGGTGTCGGTGACCATCGGGCCGCCGTCATAATCCGCCTGCACGGAATCCTTGCCGAGACGCTGAAGCGAAAAGCCGCACAGGCCCGCATCCATACCTTCATGCAGCAGGCGCTTCATCTCGGCCTTCTCCGCATCGGTGGCGGGGCGGGTTTTTGCCGCTTCCAGTCCCATCACATAGACCATCAGCGAAGTGGTCGGCAGATACTGGATGCAGTTCACACCCTTAGGGGCACGTTCCAGAGAATCCAGATATTCCGGAATGGTTTCCCAATCCCAGGGCATCCCCTGCTTCATGGATTCTAACGGGATCGCCTCGGTACGGGTCATCATCAGCATCGCACGTTCGCGTTCAGCCGCTTTCACGGGGGCAAAACCAAAACCGCAATTGCCCAGCACCACAGAGGTTACACCGTGCCAGCCGGAAATTGAGCAATACGGGTCCCAGCGGATTTGCGCGTCATAGTGCGTATGCAGATCAACGAAGCCCGGCGCGACGATCAATCCATCCGCGTCAATGGTCTGCTTTGCCGCGCCCGGAGATGCGCCGCCGATTTGCAAAATCTTTCCGTCTTTGATCCATACATCGGCCTGGTAACGTGGCGTACGCGCACCATCGACAACCGTGCCTCCTTTAATGTGAATATCAATATCAGCCATGGGGATCTCCTCACAGGGTTCGGCAAGGGTCTAGCTGGTGCAATAAATTACACAACGCCCTCGCGCTAATTTACTGTGGGGCAAATGCTAATCATAGATTCCGGTAAAAGCAAATCTTTCATCATTATCGTGCATATATATTACAATCGCATAATAACTTTAGCCGATGGGCCGGGTAATCTGTCCGAAATGCAATAAATTAAATTCAATATAAAGTAGTTACGATGTAAACTGCGGCACATTTAACTGCCGCCATGCGCCTTAATATTGCAGCGCACCCAATTCTTCGAGGTAAGAACCTACAGAGGCGTAAACTAAACTCCGCCAGAAACGTAAACGGCGGCCCGAAAGCCGCCGTTGCGTTCACGTATTCAGATAAAACCAGCTAGCCACGGCCCTGCCGCAGCAGCTTGCCCGGCGTCGCTCCCGTGCATTCGCCATTAACGAATGTGGTCTCGCCATTGACGATAATCGCGTGATAGCCTTTTGCGCGCTTTATCCGGCGCCATTCGTTGGCCGGAAAATCATGCACAATTTCCCCCACCCATTCCGGCTCTGCGGCAAGCTCGTCCAGTCCATACACTACTACGTCGGCGGCAAGACCTGCCTTCAGCTCACCGCGATCCACGAAACCCGCCGCTTTCGCGGGCAATGCGGAAAGCCGGTAATGCGCTTCTTCCAGGGTGATCTTGCTTTCGTCACGCACCAGCCAGCTCAGGAAGTCCGTGGTAAACGCACCGCCGGTGAAGAATTTTGTGTGCGCACCGCCATCGGACACACCAGGAAACGTGTATTCCGAGGCGGTCGTCATCTCGGCCATGAAGTCCGCGTTGAAGCCGCGATTGGGACCAAGGAACTCAACCTTCAGATCGCCTGCAACAGAGAGATCAAGCATGACATCGATTGGATGCTTGTCTTCTTCCGCACCGATCTGGCTGAGAGATTTGCCGACATATTTTTCCAGTTCGGTCACCCCATTCACGTCCTGCACGATCAGGTTACGAATCGGGCCGCCAATGCCTGCCTGAATGATCTCAAGCTTGCGGTTGGCGCTGTCAAACTCAGCTTTCAAGGCGTCGCGCAATGAGGGGTCCTTCATCTTGGCGAGCTTTTCCTCAAAGGTGCCGGTGGTGACTTTGCGCCAGGCCCGGCTGCTGTCATACAGATTCCAGTTTTCCAGCGTATACGCAAAACCGGTGCGCACAGTGGCGGTCTGTCCATAAATTGGCAGGCCTTTGGCGCGCACCTTTTCCAGCCACTGGAGGCTGCGCCGATGCACTTTGGGATCTTTGCGCGATGGCGCGATGGCGTTATGCAGCACCGGGCGCTGCGCGGTTTCCGCCAGCTTCTCAAGGAACGCCAGATCGTCCTTGATTTTACCGGTCGACTGGGTGATCTGGATAAAGCCTTCGCCGCGTTCGCGCAGCACTTCGGCCAGATTCAGAATATCCTCGTCGCACATGGTGTCAGTTACCATCGGCGTCCCGTCATAGTCCGCCTGGGCCGAGTTCCGGCCTAGGCGCTGCAGCGAGAAACCGCACAGGCCGGCATCCATGCCTTCATGCAGCAGACGCTTCATTTCCACTTTTTCCGCTTCCGTCGCGGGGCGTGTCTTGGCCGCTTCCAGCCCCATCACATAGACCATCAGGGAACTGGTCGGCAGATACTGGATACAGTTCACACCCTTGGGGGTGCGTTCCAGAGAGTCCAGATATTCCGGGATGGTTTCCCAGTCCCAGTTCATGCCCTGCTTCATGGATTCAAACGGAATCGCTTCGGTGCGAGTCATCATCAGCATGGAGCGTTCGCGTTCATCTGGCTTCACCGGCGCAAAACCAAAACCGCAATTGCCCAGCACCACAGAGGTCACACCGTGCCAGCCGGAAATCGAGCAATATGGATCCCAGCGGATTTGCGCATCATAGTGCGTATGCAGATCAACGAAGCCCGGCGCGACGATCAATCCATCCGCGTCAATGGTCTGCCTTGCCGCGCCTGGAGATGCGCCGCCGATTTGCATAATCTTGCCGTCATTGATCCAGACATCAGCCTGGTAACGCGGTGTGCGCATTCCATCAACAACTGTGCCGCCTTTAATATGAATATCAACTGTGGCCATGGTGTTCCCTCCTCACAGGGTTCGGCAAGGATCAAGCCTGCGCGAGAGACAATCTCCTCCTTGCGCATATTTGTTATATACAAATGCTAATCATAGATTTTTGGCAACGCAATACCGTTGTATTACGTTGCGCTACACCCCGGATTTCATTGCGATAATGGGAATGACGCAGATGACGAAGATAATCGGCGTGGTGCTGGCAGGGGGGAAATCTGCCCGGATGGGCGGCGGCGACAAATGCCTCAGTCTTCTGGCCGGACAGACATTGCTGGCCCGCGCCATCACCCGGGCGCGTCCGCAGGTGGATGAGCTTCTGTTAAACGCCAATGGCGACGTGGCGCGCTTTTCCAGTATTGATCTATCCATCATTCCCGATTCAATCGAAGGTTATGCAGGACCGCTGGCGGGAATTCTCAGCGCGCTGGAATGGGCGCGGGCGCATCGCCCACACTGCACCCATGTGGTTAGCTTTGCCAGCGATACGCCGTTTTTCCCAACTGATCTGGCTGCACGCCTGATCCGCACCGCACAGGAACAACAAAAGCCACTGGCCTGTGCGGCGTCCGGCGGGCGCAGCCATCCCGTGTTCGGCATATGGCCCGTGGCCCTTGCCGATGATCTGCGCCACGCCATGATACGGGACAATATGCGCAAGGTTGACGCCTGGACGGCGCGCCATGGGGCCGCGCTTGCCGATTACCCGGTAGTGCCCTTTGATCCGTTTTTCAACATTAACCAACCGCAAGATTTAGTCAGGGCGGCGCAACTGGCCCCTATTCCGGATAAGGAATTTGAGGCATAATCCTTCTAACAAAAAAGATCAATAAGGGAAGAAACAGCATGCAGTACCATTACGCCACGGTCCTGGAGACCATTTCAGACGCGGTGCCAAACCGGCCAGCACTTGTGCATGGGGACAATCACCGCACCTGGGCCGAGTTTGAGCAACGTTCTGCGAAACTGGCCGGGGCGTTTGCAAAGGCGGGTCTGAAGGCGGATTCGAAAATCGGTCATTATCTTTATAATTCCAACGAATATCTGGAGGCGCATTTCGCCTCGTTCAAAATGCGCGCCTCCCCCATAAACGTGAATTACCGCTATCTGGAAGAAGAACTGATCTACCTGCTGGATAATGCGGACGCCGAGGCCGTGCTGTTCCATGGCCGTCTGGCCGAACGCATCGCCAATGTCGCAAAAAAACTGCCCAAATTGAAATTGCTGGTCCAGGTGGATGACGGGCAATCGCCCATAATTGAAGGTGCAGTGGAATATGAAAAATTTCTGTCCGGCAGCGACCCGATGCCACGCATCGAACGCTCGGAAGACGATATCTACATGCTCTACACCGGCGGCACCACCGG
>JAUSQH010000555.1 GCA_030652895.1 Alphaproteobacteria bacterium | reverse complement strand
ATAGCCGGCACCGCCGGTCAACAACACTTTCAATTCGCTTCCTCCCATACGTTATATTGTTTCCGGCAGACGCCTTAACTGCGTGCTCGCCACAGCGTCGGATTGCGTGCGCTATGGAACACCGCGAGTACGACTATCGTTTCCGCGCGAATCCTGAAATAAAAGCAATTTGAATCTTGCCGCTACTTCCTCGGCATCGCCTCAAGCCAGTTCTCAACCGCGAGCCCCGGCACCCGGGAAAACCCACCGGTGTTTGCAGTCACAAGGGTCGATTCGGTGGCCAGCGCGTGCGCGGCGATCAACATATCGTTCGGACCGATCGGCGTGCCGGCCTGTTCAAGATGAAAACGCAGCTTTGCGTATTCGCGATCGGCAGGGATATCGAATGGGCGGACCTCCAACGCTGCAAGGATGGCGTCCACCTGTGCGGTAAGCTTCGGCGCGTTTCGCTTGGCCGCCCCGAAGCGCAACTCGCTTGCCACGATCATGGACGTGCAGACCGACTTCTCCCCTACTTGCGTAATGCACGCCGCAATCCGGCCCTGGGGATTGCGCACCAGGTCCGACAGGATATTCGTGTCCAGCAGATAAAGCGGCATTCGGCTCAAAGCGCCACGTCGTCCAGGGGCAACACGCCCTTGTCGACATCGGGAAACGCCTCATCCAGCGCGCGCAGCGTAGACAGCGTGGCCAGCAGCCCCTTTTTCCGGATCGGCTCGATCACCAGACGATCATCTTCCCGCCTAATGATCGCTTCTTCCGCATCCATCTCGAACTCTCGCGGAATGCGGATCGCCTGGTTCCGCCCGTTGCGAAAGAAACGGACATGTCTTCCGGTATTCATCGGCGACCCCCTTCATCGTTAGCATATGCCAAAGCCTATGCCTTGCATGTCAGTGTGTCAATCTACGAGTCGCCCTTGCCCCTTGGGAAGACTTGAGTATGCTGCTCCCCCGGCGGTGCGCGGTTGTTACAGCTTTAGCTGTTTTACAACCGCAGGCGCCCCTTGCAGGTGAAAGCCGGGGCCGGGTCCTGATTTGACTGGATTCC
>JAUSQH010000536.1 GCA_030652895.1 Alphaproteobacteria bacterium | reverse complement strand
AAATGCTGGTGTGCGGAAAAAATAAGGTTCCACAACACCCTGGGTAATCATGATCTACGCCGTCAGGCGCAAGCGCCGGATATTTTCCGCATAGGCAGATGGACCGCCCCTGAAGGTGGCGGTTCCAGCCACCAGCACATCGGCGCCAGCGGCTATGGCCAGTTTTGCGGTGTCGTCATTAATGCCGCCATCGACCTCAAGATCAATCTGCTTGCCAAGCGTATCGATACGCGCACGTAAGGCGCGAATTTTCTCAAGCTGACTGTGAATGAACTTTTGCCCGCCGAAACCCGGATTGACGCTCATCACCAGCACCAGATCAAGATCAGGCAGCAGATAATCGACTGCTTCGACTGGTGTGCCGGGATTCAATACAAGCCCGGCTTTTTTACCCAGCCGTTTGATCTCCTGAATGGTGCGGTGAATATGGGGTCCCGATTCGGGATGTACGCTGATAATATCCGCGCCCGCCTCGGCGAATGCCGTCAGATAGGGATCAGCGGGCGAAATCATCAGATGCACGTCGAATATTTTGCTGCTGTGCGGGCGCAGTGCTTTGACGATGTCAGGGCCGATTGTGATATTGGGCACAAAATGCCCGTCCATCACATCAATATGAATATAGTCCGCCCCGGCCTTGTCCACAGCCGCGACCTCTTCGCCCAATATGGCGAAATCGGCGGACAGAATCGAAGGGGCAATACGGACGGGCTGCTGCATGCGCCCGTTAGTATCAGCTTTGGGGGTGCGAGGGCAATATCGGGTTAGGGGGCTTATACCCTAATAAATCGCTGATAATCCACGATCAGGCCCGCCACCGCCGCGTCGACCAGTTTCTCGCCGTCCGCCGGGTTGGCCAGCAGCGGGTCGGAGCCGATGCGGCCGTCGGGGAATTTGGCGCGGTAATCCTGGGGTCCGGAGAAATGCCCGGTGGCGGCGATACGTGGTTCAAGTGGGGCGGACTTGATGGAGTCCGGATAGGCATATTGGGTGATCGCCACTTCCGATGGTGTGGCGTGGCTGCCATGGCCTTCGGGATAAAGCGTCTGGCACAGCATATGTACGCCTTCAAACTGCCACCAGCTATGCACTTTGCATTCAAGTCTATCTTCGTCCGTGCGCCCGGGATTGAGTTCGGCGGAAATCTCCTTAACGGCGGCTTTTAGCGGCGCGATGTTTCCGCCATGACCATTGAAGAAATAAATTCTGCGAAAGCCATGGCGATCCAGCGAAGTAGCCCAGTCACGAATGGCGGCGATAAAGGTTTCCGGGCGCAGGCTCATGGACCCGGCAAAGCCCATATGATGTAGCGCGACGCCAACCGGAAATGCGGGGGCGACCAGAATATCCGCCGCGTCCCCGGCGCGCCTTGCGATCAGTTCGGCGCTGATGGTGTCCGTGCCGATGAGCCCGGTTGGGCCGTGCTGTTCGGTTGAACCCACGGGCACGATGACGCCCTTGCTGCGTGTCAGATAAGCATCTACTTCGGGCCAGGTGCAGAGCGCTAGTTGCATGTCATTTTTGCTGAAACACGGGGGTGCGTTTTTCGGCCATGGCGCGCACGGCCTCTTTGTGGTCCTGGCTGTTCCAGCACTGCGCGATGCGCCCCTTGATGGCGTCACTGTCCACTTCGCCACGGGCCAGTTCATTCAGCGAACGCTTCATGAACTGCACCGATAAGGGCGCGAGTGCCGCCAGATCCCGCGCCAGTGTTTGGGTGCGTGCCGCCAGTTGATCGCGTGGCACCAGATAGTCGATGAAGCCCATTTGCAGCAACGCGTTCGCGTCAAATGTTTCAACCGCCAGAAGTATCCGCTTGGCCGCACCCAATCCCACCCGGGTGATAAAACGTGTCAGACCTTTTTCGGGATAGTGAATGCCCAGCCGTGCAGGCGGCACAAACATGCGCATGCCTTCCACCCCAATGCGAAAATCACAGCACAGGGAAACTTCTCCGCCGCCGCCATAGACACTACCATTCAGTGCACAGATCGTTGGCAGACGGAAGTTTTCCAGGGTGTCGGTCAGATCCTCAAACGGATTTCCCTTGAAGCTGCGGTCGGCGACCTCGTTCAGGAATGCGCCGGAGCAAAAACTTTTTTCCCCGGCGCCGGTCAGCACCAGAACCCGCAGGTTCTGGTCTTTGTCCAGCTCCACGAGCGCATCGCGCAGCGCAACCATATCCTCCTGCGAGAGGGAATTGTGCCGCTCCGGCCGGTTCAGGGTCAGCGTGGCGCAGCCATCAGCCACGCTCACCAGCAATCCAGGCCCTAATGTTTGCTTCGCTTGCTCAGACATTTCGATTTCCAGACAGGTATAATGCTTAATGCATCAATATTGCACGGTCTGGCGTAAAAGTCGCGTTTCAAACGGATGACGCTATTCCAGCGCCTCGCGCTGCATTTCCAATTCCAGCCATTGGTCTTCCGCCGAGCCAAGTTCGCTGGTCAGCATCTCCAGATTTGCGGCCAGTCTGGCAAAGGCTGCCGGATCGCGGGCGAACAGGTCTGGATCGGCCAGATTTGCCTGCGCGGTTTTGATCTTGTCCTGCAATGCTCTCATGCGTCCGGGCAGGTTTTCCAGCGCGTGCTTGTCTTTGAAGCTGAGGCGAGGCTTCGCCACAGCCGGTTTTCCGGGTGCAGCGGTTTGTACGGCAGTTTTCTTCTGCGCCGCTTTAGCGGGCGTTATGGCCGCAAAGCCGTGTCCGCGTTGCGCCAGCATATCAGAATAGCCGCCGGCATATTCAATCCAGCGACCATCGCCCTCGGATACGATCACCGATGTTGCAACCCGGTCAATAAAATCGCGGTCATGGCTGACCAGCAGCACCGTACCAGGATAATCGCTGAGCATTTCCTGCAACAGGTCCAGGGTTTCCAGATCCAGATCGTTGGTGGGTTCATCCAGCACCAGCAGATTGGATGGCAGCGCGAGCGCGCGCGCCAGCAATAGCCGTCCGCGTTCGCCCCCGGACAGCACACCCACGGGGGATTGCGCCTGATCGGGGGTGAACAGGAAATCTTTCAGATAGCTCATGACATGTTTGGGTTGCCCGGCAATGCTCAGGCTGTCACCGCCGCCAGGGTTTATCGTTTCACGTAAAGTAGCGGTTGGGTCCAGCGCATCGCGGCGCTGATCCAGGGTCACCATTTGCACCGTCTCTGCCACGCGCACGTTTCCCGCATCAGGCGCCATCGCGCCGGTTAACAGCTTCAGCAAAGTAGTTTTGCCCGCGCCATTCGGCCCAAGCAGCCCGATACGGTCGCCACGCTGAATGCGCAGGCCGAAATCGTGTACCATGACGCGCGCGCCATAGGCCTTGGTTACGTGGGACGCCTCGATGATCAGCTTGCCCGCGCTTTCGGTTTGGCTGACCGTGAATTTAACGTTGCCTGTCGCGCGGGTCTGGGTGCGGCGTTGTTCGCGCAGCCCGGCCAATGCGCGCAATCGGCCCTGATTGCGTTTGCGCCGGGCGGTGACGCCATACCGTATCCAGTCTTCCTCCATGGCGATTTTACGGTCCAGTTTGTGCTGGTCGCGTTCTTCTTGTTCCAGCACCGCGTCGCGCCAGGCCTCGAACTCGCCAAAGCCCTGGCCAAGATTGCGGATCGCACCACGATCCAGCCAGAGGGTTTCACGCGACAGGTTCTGCAAAAAGCGCCGGTCATGACTGACCAGCACGATGGCGGCGCGCATCTGGCGAAGTTCATTTTCCAGCCATTCGATGGCGGGCAGATCGAGATGGTTGGTTGGTTCATCCAGCAGCAGAATATCGGGTTGCGGCGCCAGCACCTGCGCCAGGGCCGCACGGCGCGCTTCGCCGCCGGAAAGGGTCTTGGGATCGGCCTGCCCATCAAGTCCCAGCGATTCCAGCAGGTAATCTACCCGATAGGCATCATCGCCAGGCGCAAGTCCGGACGCGGCATAGGCGTGCACCGTTTCATAGCCGGTCAGGTCAGGTTCCTGCGGCAGGTAGCGCAATGTGGTTCCACCCGATAACACCCGCTCGCCTTTATCCGGCGCAATCAGTCCGGCGGCAATTTTCAGCAGCGTCGATTTGCCCGATCCGTTGCGCCCGACCAGACAGACGCGCGCACCCGCCATTACGGACATTTGCGCGTCGCTCAACAATTGCGCGCCGCCCAACCGGGCGCTGATATTCTGTAAAAGCAGTAGAGGAGGAGCCATAAAGCCCTGATTTTATTGGTTAAGCAGACCTAAACAAGGCCCTTTCGGAGAATGCAGGAAGCGGCTATGTTATCCAGCCAGACGAGAGTGGTGTCAACCAGCCACCGGAGCGGGCAGGGAATAACAAACGAAAGTCACCAATGCGTGCGCAACCATCTTCGGTTCTTTAATCTGTGGCTACAAAATCCAACCAATATCGGCGCAGTCGTACCCAGCGGCAAAAATCTGGGTGCGGCAATGGCAGCCGAAATTGACCCGGCGGCGCCAGGAGCGGTAATTGAACTTGGGGGCGGCACCGGCAGCATTACATCCGCACTTTTGCTGCGCGGGATTGCGCCGCAAGATCTGGTGGTGGTTGAGCGTGAGCCGTCGCTGTGTAAAATCATGCGTACGCGGTTTCCCCATATTCACGTGATTTGCGGGGACGCGCGTGAGTTGGGCCAGTTGCTTGCAGTTGCCGGAATCAGTCAGGTGAAGGCGATTGTTTCCGGTCTTCCATTACTGTCATTGTCTAAAGATGTGGAGCGCGATATTTTGCTGCAATGCTTTAACGCACTGCCGCCCGAAGGTTTTATGGTGCAATTCACCTACGTGCCGCGACCGCCAGTGGGCCGGTCGATAGCCGTAGGATTAAATCTGAAGGCGACGCGTACGGCCTGGGTTCTGGATAATTTTCCTCCGGCATCAGTTTGGGTTTACCGGCGCGGCGCTGTGGATCCCGCACTAAAGCAGATCGCGTAGCGCTCTGCTGAATAACCGGGAAATACCGTCTGCAGTATGTATTCGTAAGATTGATCCAGGCATCGGGGCGTGCCTGCCTCGTAATTGGGGACTCCACGGGGCGACCCATTACTCCGGCCGCGGGTAATTCCGAGCGGGAGGTGAATTGTGGGTCATCGCGACGGCTTCCAACCGGTTGGTTCCGCCTCGAGTGCA
>JAUSQH010000530.1 GCA_030652895.1 Alphaproteobacteria bacterium | reverse complement strand
GATGGCTATGATGAGGATGAGGCGAAATTTGGGTTGCGATTTCAGGCTGGATGCGGGCGCGCGATCCTGTTCCCGCTCATTTGGTTCGTCGGTCATCTGCCTCTTTCGAAGGATTTTGGACATGTGCTAAGTCGCTTCATGGCGTGGCGTAGACCGTTCCATCCAGTTAGTAAAATCGTTTAGTAATTTTGGTTTTGGCATTCCCACGAAACGGACTAGGCAGCGGTATGAACGCAAATCTCGACACAATGCCGCCACGGCTTCGCGAAGGCGCCCTCACCGACGACGACCGTATGCTATATTTGATGGACGAGATTAGTCGGGGGGCGAGGCGCGCTTATGACGCACGGATTGCCAAGAGCGGCCTCAATCAGACGCAGTGGCGCATCATCGGACAACTTCTCCGCGAACCATCGTTGACGCAGGCCGGAATTGCCAAGCGACTAGAGTTGGAATCCGCCACGATCGGTCAAGCCGTCGCTGGCCTTTGTGGGAAAGGATTGATGGAAAGGCGACGAGCCAAAACGGACGGCCGGGCATGGCAGCTCATCCTGACCCAGGAGCTCGACAGGTTGTTGCCCCAACTGAGAGAATCCGCGGACGGGCTGCATAGGTTCTTATGGCGGAACGCCACGCGCGACGAAAAACGGACGTTGCAGGACATTCTTGTGCGGATTGCGTCGAATCTCGATCAGAGCCGGACCGATGCGGAATAGGACATATGCCTGGGTTCCGAGATAAACCGATAGGAGACATCGCACGCGCCGCCGAGATAGGACAGATTCTTGTCCGGCACGGCGCCAAAAGCCTGGCGGGCGCGCTCGGCGTCATTCCGCATCCTGCCAATTCAATCGATCCAGGTGAATTGCGGCCGGCGGCGGTCGTCGCACTCCTGCGCGACATTGGTCCGGTCGGAATAAAGCTTGGACAGCTGCTGGCGACGCGCAGCGATCTGTTTTCCAGGTCCTGGATTGCTGCCTTCGCGACGCTCCACGATCAGGTTTCTCCGGTGCCATTCGAAGAAATCGAGCCCATCCTTGCCGCAAGCTGGGGAGCTGACTGGCGAGGGGAATTCACCCAATTCGATGAACAACCACTGGCTTCGGCTTCGGT
>JAUSQH010000528.1 GCA_030652895.1 Alphaproteobacteria bacterium | reverse complement strand
GATGCTGGCGCTGTATGCCGGCCTGCTGGCGGCCGACCCCGACATCCGTCAGTTGATGCCCGGCCTTGGCCTCTACGTGGCCGCCGCGGCGGCGCGATTGTGGCGCCGCAAGAGCTTGTGCCTGCGAGCCGCTGGGGCCGGCTGAGAGACGCGGCTCAAACCAGCGGCATCGCCTGCTTCCAGGCTGGATGCGCTGCCGCCCCGGGCACCTCCATCGCGGCCGCGTACTCGGCCTCGATCGCCGCCACGATACGGCCCCAATCCAACCCACAGGCGGTGCCGCGCGCATGCGCGCCCATCGCCCGCAGCCATTCGCCGGCCTTGGCCAGGCGCACCGCCGAGGCGCAAAAATCGGCGCCGTCGTCCAGCCGCGCCAGCACGCCGTTGATGCCGCTGCGGATGAGCTGGCCGGCGGCCGCGTAGTCGTAGCCCAGCACCGGCAGGCCGCTGGCCATGGCCTCGGGCACCACATTGCCGAAGGTCTCGGTGACGCTCGGGAACAGAAACATGTCGGCCGAGGCGTAGTGCGCCGCCAGGTCCTCACCCCGGCGCAGGCCGGCAAACACCGCGTCGGGGCAGCGCTGGCTCAGGCCGGCGCGCTCGGGGCCATCGCCGACCAGCACCAGGCGCAGTCCGGCATCCACGCGGCGCATCGCTTCATAGGCCGCGACGAGCGTGCCCAGGTTCTTCTCCGGTGCCAGGCGGCCGACGGACAGCGCGACTTTGGTGCCGGCTCCGGCGCCCCAACTGGCGCGTACGGCGTCGCTGCGCCGCGACGGGTTGAACAATTGCGTGTCCACGCCGCGCGACACGACCCGCAGCCGCTTGAACCCGCTCGCCGCCAACTCGGCTTTCAGCCCTTCAGTGGGCACCATGGTGCAGGCGCTGCGGTTATGGAACTTGCGCAGGTAGACCATGATCGGGTGGCGCAGCCACGCCAGCCCGTAGTGCTGGCTGTAAGCGTGGAAATTGGTGCGGAAGTCCGACACCACCGGCAGCCTGAGCTGCAGCGCCGCGTGCAGCGCCGACCAGCCCAG
>JAUSQH010000527.1 GCA_030652895.1 Alphaproteobacteria bacterium | reverse complement strand
GTAGCTCAGCTGGTTAGAGCGCTTGATTGTGGATCAAGAGGTCCCTGGTTCGACTCCAGGCGGTGGTACCATCGGCCCGATGGTGAACATTAATTCCCGGATTTTCCGGCTTTTAGATACAGGTTCCTGCCTCGTTCTGTGTCCGGACGCACCAAACCGCATTTTAAAAGACAAGACGGCTTGAATATGGCTGTTTTCTGGTGCTGCGGAATCGGAACGAACTCCCGATCTCGCCCTTCACCACGCGAGTGCTCCAAAAAGGGAAAAAGGAAGGGGACCTTTTGCTGCTATATTTCGAGGCGCAGTTGCCCGTTATCGTCCGGACGATCGTTGCCCAGGGATGACAATGTTACGCCAAGAAGGCGAACGCCCTTGCGGAAGGGCCAGAGCGGTTCCAGCAGGGCTTCTGCAATCTGCGCCATATCGGCCTGGGATGCGACCGCAACCGGCGCCGACCGGCTTCGCGTAATTTGCACAAAATCCGTGTATTTGAGTTTCAGCGTCACCGTCCGGCCGCGAATGCCGCTGCTCTCACAATGCCGCCAGACCTTTGCGATGATCGGGTGCAGCGCCTGACGGGCGGCTTCATGGGTGACGATATCCTCTGAAAATGTGTTCTCGGCGCCGGCGGATTTTCGTATCCGGTCCGGGCGAACTGGCCGCTCATCGATACCGCGCGCAATCCAGTAATAGTAGGGGCCCGACTTGCCGAACTGCTGCTGCAGAAATGTAAGCGGGCGCGCCTTCAGATCCAATCCGGTCTCAATGCCCAGACCATGCATCTTCGCCGTTGTAGCGGGGCCGATCCCATGAAATTTGCGGACGGGAAGCTTCTCTACAAAGCCCGGCCCCATTTTCGGTGTAATAACAAATATGCCATCCGGTTTGTTCTGATCAGAGGCGATTTTCGCCAGAAACTTGTTGTAAGAGACACCGGCAGATGCCGTCAGTCCGGTTTCGGACTTGATCTTTGTACGGATGACTTCTGCGATTTCGGTCGCCGAGGCGAGGCCCTGCAAATTTTCCGTAACATCAAGATAGGCTTCATCAAGCGAGAGCGGCTCGATCAACGGTGTGTGTTCGGAAAATATCCGGCGGATCTGCTGCGACACGGTCTTGTAGACATCGAAACGCGGTTTGACGAAGATCAGTTCGGGGCATTTCCTGCGCGCAGTGACCGATGGCATGGCTGAATGGATACCGAACTTTCTCGCTTCATAGCTTGCCGCCGCAACGACGCCACGCTCCCGCGATCCGCCAACGGCGACGGGTTTGCCGCGCAATTCCCGATTATCGCGCTGCTCAACCGAGGCGTAGAACGCATCCATATCCACATGGATGATTTTCCGCTGACGCTGCGCTACGGTTATAGTGTCCTGTTCCGGCATCCCCGCAATATCCATGTATGCTCCGCTCTGATGTATGATCATCATTATCAGGATACTCTCGAACCGGCCTGGTGACTGGTGCGCGCATATTTAAACGGAAATATATCATTCCAGCCCATAGTCCCGGAATAACATTCTGGAACACGGATATCCTTACGTACCGCGCTGCAGCTTTCTAATCGCCGTACTCGGCATGCAAAAGCGGGCTCTCATCTCTTTTGTCGGGGAAAGTTTTACTGCATAGTGGATGGGCGCCTTTGGCGTCAGTGTCTGGCGTGGAATTTGGTGCGAGCCCGAAAAGATCGCCTTTCGTACAATATATTTTCCCATATCCGGCAATGTTAAATTGCGAAGGATAAAAGCATGACCCACTATTTTGTCGCCTATATCTGCGCTGCAGTGACGTTTATCTCTCTGGATTTTTTATGGCTGCGTTTCCTGGCCATGGATTTTTATGAGAAACATCTCGGAGCGCTTTTACTCGATGAAATCAATATACCCGTCGCTGTGGGCTTCTACCTGATCTATCTCGTCGGGGTTTTAATATTCGCAATCGTCCCGGTGCTTAAAAACGGTCAGCCGAAACATGCCTTGATGTATGGAGCTCTGTTCGGTTTTTTTGCTTATGCGACATACGATATGACAAATATGGCGACGCTCAAAAACTGGCCGGTGTTCCTGAGCGTGGTGGATATTGGCTGGGGAGTGACGGTAACCGGATTGTCGGCGCTGGCGGGCTGTTGGGGAGCCCAAAAGATATATACCCAGGCTTAATTTTCCTGCTGCGGAATATCAGAAAAATCAATATTCCCGTCTGCGTCTTTGGAAAAGGCCTTGCCGAACGCGTTCTCAAATATGCTGAGAAACGCCGCCCAGATGTTCTGGTCCGGATTATTTATGTCCCCTTCAATCGGAATGCGCATTGCGAACTGATCGGTGGGATGATTCTGGAAGAGCTTGACAAATACCGCCACAGCAGATTCCCAGAGCAGATTAAACGGGTTCTTATCCTGGTTTTTAACATCAATTATAGAAATGTTGTCAGCCACCGGTTTAACATATCCGATTACCCGCCCATTGGCGGCAGCCAGTTCCGAAAATATGCCAATTGTGCCACTTTCAAAATCCACAGATGCATAGGAACGGGTGTAGTCGTTAAAGGCCGTAAGCGAGGCGCCTTCCAGTTTCGCAGTAATATCAAAATCAGGCGTATTTTTCAGAAGGTTCAGTTTGCCGTCGATAGATAGTTTGCCGTCCCCGATAGAGTGGCCGGAGACGTGGAGGTTCGACGGCAGAGGGTTGTCCTTGTCTTCGATCTTTTTCACATTTGTCACCTCGGCGTTAATGTGGTCGAGATAGATATTCACGTTCGGATCAGCCGTATAATCAATGTAAGCAATTTTTCCGCTATGCACCGCCAGGCGGTTGATATCCAGAGGCGACAAAGTATCAACAAACTCAGCCCAGTTCGCCTCTTCCCCGGTCTGGTTCTTGGCAAAATTCAAATTCAGTTTGTAGACATCTATTTCCGCCACAATTGCGCCCTGAAACAAAGCGTTCCACTGCACGGAAAGATCAACTGTTTTGGCCGCCATAAAAGGTTCTTTCAAGCCGCCTTGTGTTTTATGAATATTGAGATCATGAATTTGATAGGCGCCGCGCCATAGGTGCAGGTCTATCTCGCCGACCCCGCCGCCATAGCCGTCCAGTCTGGAAATCTCACCGTTCACGTAATCGGTCACCCAATAAGGCAGGTATATACGCACCGCTATCAAAAGTAAGGCAATACCTGCCACGGCAGGAATCCAGATTTTTTTCCCGGGCATGGTGCTTAGTCCTTCCTTATTTTCTTTGTAGCGATATCTGAGGGCGGGGTTTCGTACCCCTGTGTTTCTTCTGCAATGTTTTTTGTAAACGCCGCGCCGATTAGCAAAATCATGCAGGAATAAAAAACCCATATCATCAAAAGCACGATCGAACCGGCCGCGCCAAATGCAGATTGGGGCCGCGCGATATTAAAATAATAGGCCAGGCCATATTCGCCGATGATAAACAGCAGAGCCGACAATGCGCCCCCTATAAGGGCGTAGCGCCATTCGACCCTGGCATCTGGTAAAATGCGGAATATTAGCGCAAATAGACATGCGGTAATTACGAAGGAAACGACTGCGTTTATTCCATATATTATCAGCAACAATATGGCGGGTATTTGCGTTAACAGCCAGTCACCCAATATGGTCAGTAGCGCTGTGACGGACAAAGAAGTAAGCAGCAAAAAACCAATAGCCAAAATAACGCCCAGGGATGTAGCGCGGTCCTGCAGGAACTGCATGAATCCCGCAGACTGTTTAATTTCCACTTCCCACAGATTATTAAGCGAGCGTTGTAGCTGTATAAATAGTCCGGTCGCGCCGAATAGCAGGGTTCCCAATCCCGCCACCATTGCCCAGATGTCGCGCTTGCCTGTCTGTGTTCGATCGATAATTTTATCGACGCTTTGGGCGACTTCGCTGCCTAAAACATTCTGTATATGTCCGAGAACAACATCTTCTACGCGCTGCTGGTCGAAAAACAGCGCTGCGGTCGCGATGATAATAAAGGTCAATCCGGGTAAGGAGAAAATGGCATAGTAAGCCGCGGCTGCGCAGTGCGTAAAAGGGTCATGTTCGTACCAGTCTTCCAGAGATTTATAGATGATTTTCTTCATGACTTTTCGCGCTGCGTACTCCCGATCAATGAAACCCCCGCCCGGAGACAGCCAATGCGCGAACACTCCAGATGGCAAAATAGATTTCTGCCCCAATGAAAAGAGGAACTGCCCGGCTTTTCGCTTTTCAACGTGTTCTGGAGGTTAAACTGCGGCGTCCCCTCAACAGAAACGCCTGAACTTCGCCAAACGTTCCCTGGCTATTGACTCTTGCGCGCATATTTGAACAAATAGAGAACAAATTGCCCGCTGGGAAGCGTGTTCTGAGAGTCATTACGCATGCCTAACACCACCGTTAACCCCTTAATCGTCAGGCTTCGTGCGCGCATTGAGCGCCTTGAGGGCGGGCGGGCGCATGGCCGGGCAGTGCTTCCCTTTGGGGTTGCCCCTATCGATGCGGCCTTGCCGGGGGGTGGTCTGGCGTTGGGCGCCCTGCATGAGGTGGCGGGCGGCGGCAATGGCGCCATCGACGGCGCGGCGGCGGCGCTTTTTGCAGCGGGGATCGCCGCACGCACAAAGGGCAAGGTGCTTTGGTGCGTCACCCGGCAGGATCTGTTTGCTCCGGCTGTGGCCCAGGCGGGGCTTTTGCCGGACCGGGTAATTTATGTCGAGGCAATGGATGAAAAATCGGTTCTCGACTGTTTCGAGGAAGGTTTGCGCCATGCCGGTCTGGGCGCGGTTGTCGCCGAAGTCGCGCGTCTGTCCATGACCGCATCGCGCCGTATTCAGCTTGCCGCCGAAGGCTCGGGCGTCATCGGTATCGGTATCCGGCGCTGGCGGCGGCAGACCGAAGCCGCTGATTTCGGGCAGCCGACGGCCTCTCTTACCCGATGGCGCGTCTCGGCATTACCCTCAACCCCCTTGCCTGTATCAGGCGTTGGGCGCGCCCGATGGCGCCTCGAACTCATCCGGTGCCGCGCCGGTGAAAGTGCGGATTTTGAAGTGGAGGCATGTGATGCAAAGGGTCGTCTCGCTCTTCTTTCCGACCTGGTCCACCGACCGGGTGAGAAGGAAATTGGGCGCCGCAGCGCCTCCGCCTGAGACGCCGCTTGTTCTGATCGGCCAGGACGGAAGGCGGCGTGTAGTGCTGGCGGCGGATGCGGCCGCCCATGCCGCCGGCCTGCGCGTTGGTATGCCCGTTACCAAGGCCCGGATTTTAGTGCCTGGGCTGATTGTCATGGATGCGGACGCCGCTGCAGATAGGGAAGCGCTTGAACGTCTGGCGCTGTGGGTATTGCAGCACTATGCGCCGATTGTTACGCCAGACCCCCCGGATGGGCTGATCATCAACACAACCGGGGCTGATCATCTGCATGGTGGTGAGGATGCAATGCTGACGGAGATGGTTGAACGCCTTGGGGCCTCTGGCGTCTCGGCGCGCGCCGCAATCGCCGATAATTGGGGGGCGGCCCATGCCTTTGCCCGTTACCAGGCCAATCCGGCGTTTGTCGTTGCACCGGGCGAAAGCCGCAAGGCCCTTTTGAACCTGCCTCTGGCGGCGCTGCGGCTTTCCTCAGATATCCTCGACAGTCTGCGGATGCTTGGCTTTGACCGCATTGGCGAGTTGGAAGCACAGCCGCGCGCGCCGCTAGCGCTTCGCTTTGGACCTGAACTTGGCCGCCGTCTTGACCAGGCCGTGGGCCGCCTCAGCGAGCCGATCGACCCCGTTCGTTCACCCGATCTGGTCACGGTACGGCGCGTCTTCGCGGAACCCATTGGGGCCGCGGAAACAATTGCCCGCTATACGGGCAAGCTTGTCCTGCACCTCTGTGAGGCGCTGGAAGCGAAGGCCCTCGGCGCCCGGCGGCTTGATCTCATTTTTCACACCGTCGACAACCGGCTTGAGGCGATCCGCGTCGGCACGGCGCTGCCGGTACGCAACGCCAAACGTCTGACGCGGCTGCTGTGTGACAAGATCGAATCCATTGATCCGGGTTTTGGCATCGAGCTCATGAGCCTTACCGCCACCTTTGCCGAACCGCTTATCGGCAAGCAGATGATTTCCTCACTTGCGGGAGAACCGGAGATCGATGTTTCCAGTCTGCTCGATACGCTGGCCAACCGTGTTGGGGAAAAACGTCTCTATCGTTTCGCCCCGGTCGCGAGCGATGTGCCGGAGCGCTCGGTCATGCGCATTGCTGCGATGGCGCCTGATGCTGATGAAGCATGGACAGCCCGCTGGCCCAGACCCGCACGCCTGTTGGCGCCGCCCGAACCGATCGAGACCGTAGTATTGCTGCCAGATCACCCGCCTGCCGCATTCACCTGGCGTGGTATTCGCCGGCGCGTCACATGCGCCGACGGCCCAGAGCGTATTTTTGGAGAATGGTGGCGGCGCGATGCCGAATTGGCCGCGGTGCGGGATTATTTTCAGATCGAGGATGATGCGGGAGAACGTTTTTGGGTCTACCGCGCCGGGGACGGCGAAGACCCCGAAACCGGTTCGCATCGCTGGTTCCTGCATGGGATATTCGGATGAACGGCGCGCGCTATGCGGAGTTGCAATGCACCTCGCATTTCAGCTTTTTGCGCGGCGCCAGTTCCTGTGAAGAGCTATTCGCACAGGCCGCGGCGCTGGGTATGGAGGCGCTCGCCATCACCGATCGCAACAGCCTGGCGGGTATTGTGCGCGCCCATCAGGCTGCCAAGGATACCGGTGTGCGGTTGATCGTCGGATGTCGCCTTGATCTCCCCGATGGGTTTTCAGTTCTTGTCTATCCAACGGACCGGCCTGCTTATGCGCGGCTTTGCCGGCTGCTTTCACTCGGCAAGAAGCGTGGCGGCAAGGCAAAGTGCCTGCTCGACTGGGGCGATCTTGTGGCCTATGGCGCGGGCCTGATCGCGATCCTCATCCCGGACGAGGCCGATGATATCTGCGCGATGCGGTTGCGGCGGCTGCGTGAAGCGTTCGGTGACCGCGCCTATGTTTCGTTGACCTTGCGCCGCCGGCCCAATGATGCGCTGCGCCTGCACCAGCTAGCGAACATGGCGGTGCAGGCGCGTGTGCCGATTGTCGCGGCCAATGACGTGCTGTTTCATGCGCCAGCCCGGCGTATCCTGCAGGATGTCGTTACCTGTATCCGCCATAAGGTCACGATCGATGAAATCGGCCTGCGGCGCGAACGGCATGCCGACCGCTATCTCAAACCGCCGCACGAAATGCTGCGCCTGTTCAAAAACTATCCCGAAGCCGTGCTCCGTACGATCGAGATTGCGCAACGCTGTCAATTTTCTCTCGATGAACTTGCCTATCAATATCCGCACGAGGCAACCATCCCCGGACTGACGCCGCAGCAGATCCTGGAAAAGCTTACATGGGAAGGCGCCACGCACCGCTATCCCGAAGGCGTGCCCGAAAAGGTCACCGCCCTTCTCAAGCATGAGTTGCGCCTGATCGAAAAATTGCACTATGCGCCATATTTTTTGACCGTAAACGCAATCGTCCGCTTTGCCCGCAGCCGCGATATCCTGTGCCAGGGGCGTGGATCGGCGGCCAATAGTGCGATCTGTTATGTGCTCGGCATTACGGCCATCGATCCCGACCGCGCCGATCTTCTGTTCGAGCGTTTCGTCTCGGAGGAACGGCGCGAGCCACCGGATATCGATGTTGATTTCGAACATGAACGCCGGGAAATTATCCTGCAATGGGTGTTCGAGACCTATGGCCGCAACCATGCCGCGCTTTGTTCAACCGTCATCCGGTATCGCGCCAAGGGCGCATTGCGCGATGTTGGCAAGGCGCTTGGCCTGCCGGAGGATCTGATCAAAACGTTCTCCTCCCAGGTCTGGGGCTGGTCCAGGGAGGTCGATCCACAACACGCCGCCGCTTCCAATCTCAATCTCGGCGACCGGCGCTTACGCCTGGTGCTGCAGCTTGCCCGTGAGCTGATCGGCACGCCGCGTCATCTTTCCCAGCATCCCGGCGGTTTCGTATTGACCCGTGACCGGCTGGATGAACTTGTGCCGATCGAACCTGCCGCGATGGCGGACCGCCAGGTGATTGAATGGGACAAGGACGATATCGAAATCCTCAAATTCATGAAAGTGGACTGTCTGGGCCTGGGGATGCTGTCCTGCATGAAGCGCAGCTTTGATCTGCTTGCCGTCCATAAAAGCATTCAGCTTGATCTCGCGACCATACCCGCTGAAGATCCGCGCACCTACGCGATGATCCAAAAGGCGGACACGATCGGGGTTTTTCAGATCGAAAGCCGCGCGCAAATGTCCATGCTGCCGCGTTTGAAACCGCGCACCTTCTATGATCTGGTTATCGAGGTGGCCATTGTGCGCCCGGGACCCATCCAGGGCGATATGGTGCATCCCTATCTGCGGCGGCGCGAGGGAAAGGAAAGCGTCGAATACCCAAATCCTGAACTGGAGCGTGTTCTGGGAAAAACCCTCGGCGTGCCGCTGTTTCAGGAACAGGCAATGCAGGTTGCAATGACCGGGGCGGGATTTACCGCCAACGAAGCCGACCAGCTGCGCCGCGCCATGGCCACGTTCAAACATACTGGCGGCGTCTCGAAATACCGCGACAAACTAATCACCGGCATGGTTGCCAACGGCTATACGCAGGATTTTGCGGAGCGGACCTGCAAGCAGCTTGAGGGCTTTGGCAGTTACGGGTTTCCCGAAAGCCACGCCGCCTCTTTTGCGTTGATCGCATACGCCTCGTCCTGGATGAAGTGCAGGCACCCGGATATTTTTTGCGCCGCTTTGCTCAATTCTCAGCCCATGGGGTTTTATGCCCCGGCGCAAATCGTGCGCGATGCGCGCGACCATGACGTCGAAGTGCGGCCGGTCTGTGTCAATGCCTCGCGCTGGGACTGCACGCTGGAGCCAACCCGTGATGAGGGCCGCTTCGCCGTCCGGCTGGGCCTGCGCATGGTCAAGGGGCTGGCCAATGACCGCGCCGCCGCCATCATCGCGGCGCGTGCGGATCAGCCGTTTGTGTCCGTCGATGATCTGTGGCGTCGGTGCGGCGTGCCAACAGCCACACTCGTGCGGCTTGCAGAGGCCGACGCCTTCCAGCCGTCTCTGAAGTTTGCACGGCGCGCGGCGTTGTGGGCCCTCAAGGCGTTGCGCGATGAACCGCTTCCATTATTTGCCGCGGCCGCAGCCCGGGAACAGGAAGCCGTGCCGGAAGCGCATGAACCCGTGGTCATGCTGCGGCCGATGACGGCAGGCGGTGAAGTTGTCGAGGACTATGGCCATGTCGGGTTGAGCCTGCGCGATCACCCTGCCGCCTTCCTGCGCGCCGATCTGCTCCGCAAACGGATTATTACATGTGCAGAGGCGGCGCAGGCGCGTGACGGCCAGTGGCTGGAAACAGCAGGGCTTGTGCTGGTGCGGCAAAAGCCGGGTTCGGCCAAGAACGTCATGTTCATCACGATCGAGGACGAAACCGGAATTTCCAATGCGGTAATCTGGCCAAAGCTGTTTGAAAAGCAGCGCCGCCTTATCCTTTCGGCCAGGATGATGGGGATCTTTGGCCGCATCCAGCGTGAGGGCGAAGTTGTCCATCTCGTCGCGCGCCAACTGCGGGATATCAGTGGCGAATTGGCGAGCGTCAGCAAGCGTGGCTGGGGCGGCGAACTTCATCCCCACCTGCCGCCAAAGCCTCCAGGAACGTATAATATCCATGTGCCCGATGCGCCCGCCGATATGATCAGGATAAAGACGCGCGACTTCAAATAGAGCAAGGGCCAATTTTCAAATAGCGGCCATTTATGGTGTGGCGAGGCGTTTCTGACGCCAGTCCCGCATAGACTGCATGCCATGTTCAACCAGCGAATAGACTGCTGGAATCACCACCAGCGTAAGCAGGGTTGAACTGACCATGCCGCCGATCACCGCAACGGCCATCGGGCCATTGGTGTCAGCCCCGGCGCCTAAACCCAATGCCGCCGGCAGCATGACGATGATGATCGTCATGGAGGTCATCAGCACAGGACGCAGACGGATCGGACAGGCCTCAAGAAGCGAGTCGTTGATGCCCTTTCCCTCCGCGCGCAACTGATTGGCGAGATCGATCAGCAGGATCGAGTTATTGGCCACCAGCCCCATTAACAGCACCAGCCCGATAATGGAATAGATATTGAGCGACATGTTGAACAGCCAAAGCCCGAACACGCCACCGATCATGGCCAATGGCTGGGCAATCATGAGGACGAATGGCTGAACAAATGAATCGAACTGGCTGGCCAGAACCATGTAGACAAGAATAATCGCGATACCAAAGGCGGTCGCCATATAGGAGGCGGTCCTGCCAAATTCGTCGGCCTGTCCAACCATCTGGATGGAGTATCCAGGGGGCAGCAGTCCTTCGGCCGCCTTGTGCACCAGTTCGACGCCATCGCCCAGCGGAACGGTGGGGGAACTAAAGAAATTGCCGGAATAACGCAAATCAAAACGGGTAACCGCCGCCGGTCCAATTTTCTCTTCAAGGGATACAACCGTGTCCAGGCGGACCAGATTGCCGCCGCGGCCGCGCAAATAGATACGATGCAGGTCGTCCAGTGTACGGAAGCTTTTTTCCTCGGCCTTCAGCCGGACATCATAACGTTCGCCGTCGCCCGGCAGATCATTGTACTTGGCGACGTCCAGGCCGCCCGCCAGTACATTCACCGCCAGTGAAATATCACGGGTCGAAAGCCCCATATCGGCGGCGCGCGTCCGGTCAATGTCCAGGGTGAGTTGAGGCAGCTCAAGCTGCAAATCCAGATCCACCTGCCCCAGTTCGGGGATCATCGCCAGCCTGTCCAGCAATCGCTGGCTCTGGAACGCGACGCCTTCAATATCGGGGCCCATCACGACGAATTGCAGTGGTTCACCGCGTTGCCCGCCCGCGCCCGAAACGGGTGTCGGAAATGCCTTGACCCCGGGAATTTTCGCCAGATCAGCGCGCAACAGAACCAGCAATTCCTGCAAATGGGCGTCTCTGTCTTCGGGCGGCGCCAGGGTCACAAAGATGGAGCCCTGTGTGACCTGTCCGGTTTCACCGGTGCCGATCGTCGAGAAATAGCCGGTAACTTCCTTATGGCGCTTGAGAACTTTCTCGATCTCCGTCAGCCGTCCATTGGTGTAGTCGAGGCTGGCCCCCAGAGGCGTTTTGAACCCGATCAGAAACGTGCTTTCATCCTCCTGCGGGAAAAACCCCTTGCCGATATGCCCGAAGAAATAGCCAATCGGCAGAACTGACACGATGGTCAGCGCCACCACCATCCAGCGGAACTGCAATGCATTGCGCAGCAGGTAGCGATAAATCTGCTCAACCCGCAGAAATCCGTTTTCCAGATATTTATACACTGCCCCATGCTGGGGCGTGACCTTCAGATAACGCGAGCACAGCATAGGCGTCAGGGTCAGGGAGACAAAAAGCGAAATCAGCACACCGGCAGTGACAACCACGGCGAAAGAGCTGAAAAATTGCCCCATGATGCCTTCCATGAAGATCACGGGGACAAAAATCGACACCAGCGTTAACGTCGCCGCCATGACCGCGAAGACGACCTGGTTGGCGCCGTGCAGCGCGGCGCTTTTCGGATCAGGGTCGATCTCTTCGCGGTGCCGGTAGATATTTTCCAGCACCACGATGGCGTCATCCACCACAATGCCGATCAGCAGCAAAAGCGCCAGCATGGTCATGGTGTCGAAACTGAATCCGGCAAAATACATCAGTGCTATGGCGCCCATCAAAGAGACGGGTATCGACACCGCGATGATGGCGGTGGCGCGCAGGCTCCTGAGAAACAGCCAGACCACCAGAGCTGTCAGAAAAGCCCCCAACACCAGATGCTCTTCAAGCGCGGCCACCAGTTCTTCAATCAGATCCGCATCATTGGATGCTATGTTCAGACGCATTCCCGGCGGCAGTTGCGGGATAATGTCCTCGGCCAGGCGGCGTTCGACCTCCTGGATGATCGCCACCGCGTTCGATCCGGAAACCTTGACAATGCCAAGGCCCACCGCAGGATTATCATTGTACCGCGCCAGACGGCGGTCATCCTCCATGCCATCTTCGATCACCGCAATATCCGCAAGCCGGATGGGCGCGCCATTGCGATAGGACACGATCAGCGTTTCAAGGTCGGCCGGGGTGTGATATTCCAGATCCAGCTTGATCAGGTTTTCAGAGCTGCCGCCCACCAGAAAGCCGCCCGGCATCTGAAAGTGCTCGTTGGCGAAGGCCTGCAGCAGGTCCTGGGTGGTGACGCCATAGGCGTTCATCGTCTCGACATTCAGATTGACGCGAATGGTGCGGTCCCGTCTGCCGGCCACACGAACTTCTCCCACGCCACTGATATTTTCCAACTGCTTCTTGATGACGATACGGGCGTACTGGTTGAGCTGCTGCAAGGTGCGGTCACCTTCCAGGGTCAGCCACATTACGGGAATCGCGCCAAAAACCAGCTTGGCGACAACGGGCGGGTCGGCCTCGGCGGGAAGATCGCGCAACACCTGGTTCACCTTCGACTGCACCTCGTTAAAGGCGACATCGATGTCCTTGTTGATATCGAAGGTGATGCGCACGACCGACGCGCCGGGCGTGGATGTGGACAGAATATGCTCGATCCCGGGGACGCTGTTGATCCCGCTTTCCATGACGCTGGTGATGCTGGCGTCGATAATTTCAGGATTTGCGCCCGTCAGCGTGGTGGTAATGGAAATGATCGGAAACTCGATCTTGGGGTAGCGGTCCGATCCGATGCGATCAAAGCTGATAATCCCGAACAGCACCAGAAGGGCGCTGAGCATGAACGCCAGTACAGGGCGATTGATCGATATTTCCGGCAAATTCATGGCTGAGAAACCTCAACCGGCGCGCCGTCTGTCAGAAAGCCCGCGCCATCCATCGCCACTACCTGTCCGGCGGCAAGACCGGAAAGAATTTCTACCTGTCCCTCCAGGCGCAGACCAGTCTGGACCATTTGTTGTTTTGCCACCCCATCCTCGACTATATAGACAACTGTCCCCGCCGGGCGGAGGACGACGCTGATTTCCGGAATGCTAACCGCGTTTGCGCGGCGCGCGACCTGGACCTTCCCGCTTACGCTTGCTCCCGGCTCCCAGAGGCCCGGGTTGCGCACGTCGACAATGACATGAATGGCGCGGTTTTCGGGGGTGATCACGGGGCGAATTTCGGTGACTTCCGCCTCCACCGTAACATCGGGCGCGATGGGGCTTACCAGCCGGACCGGCAGGCCCCGGCGCAATACGCCACCAAGACTTTCGGGATATGGCAACCGCACCTTCAAATGCGCGCGCGATGTGAGATGAAAAAGCGGCATGCCAACCCGCACATAGTCGCCAACCGAGATTTTTCTGTCGTCCACACGGCCATTGACCGGGCTGACAATTTCAGATTTGGCAATATCTCGATCAGCCTGTTTCAGGCGGACCTGGGCCGAAACGATCTGCGCTTTCATTGCGTCAAAATCCGCCCTGGCGTCATCCAGCGCCGCCTGCGTGGCCGACTTTTTCTGCACCAGGGTTCGAAGACGTCCAACCTTCAACCCCTGGCCCCTGCCCAACGCCTCAAGACGCCTGATATCGGCTTCCATCAGTTGCTTGGAGAGAAGAAAATCGGTTTTGTCCAACATCGCCAGAGCCTGTCCGGCCTCGACTTCCTGGCCCTCATCAGCAAGAATGGCCGAAATACGCCCATCGACCTCTGCGGCGATCATGGGCGCGGTCATTGCCTCCAACTGCCCTACCGACTCCTCCCACACTTCTATATCCACCGCCTTGGCCGCTATAATCGTAATGGGAGTGGCCGGCGCCCCCTGTGCGCCTTCATTTTCCTGGCCCTTCGCACTCGCAACACCCGCCGCAAAAAACACCACACACGCCACAATTTGCCGTATCATCTTATTCCATTCACTTTAGCCGGATGCCCGATTGCCTCCGGTCTGGAGGCGGCGTAAACATAATTTACGTTCCGGAGCGAGTTCCGGGAGCCAGCCACGAAACCTTTGAGAAACTAAACCGTATAGTTTAGATTATAAGAATATTTGGAAATTGCAATCGAGTTTTGGTGATGGCGCAAACTCACGAAAAGCAGGAACTGCCGCAACGGGAACTGAAGCGCAAGGCAATCCTGGAGGCGGCGGTTGAGGTTTTTCTTGGCGCCGGTTTCGGCCTCGCGTCAATGGATACCATCGCGCAGCGTGCAGGGGTGTCGAAGGCGACCGTGTACAGCCATTTCGGAAACAAGCAAAAACTCTTCGGCGCCATCATCAAGGCCCAGTGTCACGATCTGTTTACGCCATTGCAGACCTCAGAGATCGGGGGAAATAATCTAGAATTAACGCTGCGCAGGATTGCCGACCATTTCATCCGCCTGATCATGAATGAGCAGATCCTCGCGCTTTACCGGGTTGTTATAGCCGAGTCTTCCCGTTTTCCGGAATTCGCCCACATATTCTATGAAAACGGCCCAGGGCAAACGGCGGACAATTTTGCGCCCTATCTTTCCGAACAGACAGAACGCGGCCTGCTGGATATTGCCGACCCCAGGCGTGCGGCCGAGCAGTTTTTCAGTCTGCTGAGCGGGCACGTTCATATCCGCGCACTGCTTGGCGTCGAATCACAATTTGGCGCCGTGGATATGGATAAACATATCACGAGCGCCATCGCAACGTTCCTGCGCGCCTACAGGCCGCGTTCCTAGGTTGGCCGGAAGCGATGAATTGCGGGAAGAATCTGTGAAGCCTCGCAAAAGGTGAAAGCAAAAAAAACCGATAAGTATTTGAATTTTCTGGTGCTGCGGGAGAGGATTGAACTCTCGGCCTCTCCCTTACCAAGGGAGTGCTCTACCTCTGAGCTAC
>JAUSQH010000510.1 GCA_030652895.1 Alphaproteobacteria bacterium | reverse complement strand
TTGCCGCAACCGAGCTCCACCACGGTGTCGCCGGCTCGCAGTTGACGCTCAAGGCAGTAACGCGCAAATCCCGAAGGTTCCTGGAGGGAAAATGCCTGGTAATGACTATTCCAGAACGAGTCTTGCATTGTTTTCTCTTGCGTTATTGTTATTCTTCCCGCCATGGCGAAGCGGCGGGCAAAAATGGAAGTGATAAAGATAGTCTAGCCGACGGCTGGATAGACCTTGCCAAACGCATCCATGAGGCGACCCAGCTCGGCGTCTGGCCCCAGCCCCGGTATGTATTCGATGACAAGGTCCGGACACAGCGGTTCGTCGACCGGCACATCGAGGCCGGCGACATTGTGCAATTCGCCGGCATCGAAGCGGCGATAAATGCCTTTGGGGTCGCGGCGGCGCAATTCATCGATGGCGACCTTGAGGTAAACCTCGAAATAGCCCGGCTGGTGCTCGCGGTTCCATTGGTGGATTTCCTTGATCAGGGCAACGGTGCTGACCACCACGGTGATTCCCTGCGAAGCGATCAAGCGGGCAAGACGCGCATATTTGAACGCCAGCTGCACCCGTGCATCGCTGCTGTGATCGGTGGTGGAGGCCAGAGCCTCACGCAGATCATCACCATCGAGCATCACCACGGGGCGGCCCATGTCGCGAAGACGCTGGGTCACCAATCGGGCCAATGTGGTCTTGCCAGCAGCAGACAGCCCTGTAATCCAAAAAACATTCGACATAAAGTGGCAGCGATCAAGCTATTGGAAGTGAGTTTTTAACCGCAGGTCCGACAGGGAAAAAGTGGCTGTAACCACGATGGAGTGCCGCGCCCCTTGGAATATATACATGTCATTTTAGTGACCTGAGTTCCCGAGGCTGATCAGCTCTTGAAAGTCAAGGCTGCCAGCAACTGCCGCTCAGGATCTGCGACGCTTCGCGCATACTGCGCGCAGAACGCCTGGGCCGCGTGCTGGACCCGGGGCTGCGACCACCAGCCCGCCACGTCATGCCACACCGCGTTGACATGCCGCGCAGCCGCCGCAGGGTCTTCGAAAAAAATGCCG
>JAUSQH010000506.1 GCA_030652895.1 Alphaproteobacteria bacterium | reverse complement strand
GCCGGATGAGAAGTTCGTCCCGCTGCTGGGGCAGGATCGCAATGACGGCCTGCCGCCACTGATGAACATCGGTGTGGGGCACGATCTCAGCATCCGCGAACTCGCAGAAACCGTGGCAGCGGCAGTCGGCTACAAAGGCATGATCGAGTTCGACACCACCAAGCCCGATGGCACGCCGCGCAAGCTGATGGATGTGGGGCGCTTGACCAGGATGGGGTGGACGGCGAGAACAGACATGCGGAGTGGTTTGGGCGTGGCATACCAGGACTACCTCGGAAGCCAGCACAGATGCGGTCAGGATGGCGTGTGAAAGACATTTTCAGAAATCGCGTTGTGGTCGTTATTTAGCCGCCATCCCCGGATGAACGACTCAACTGCGAATGCAGCCATGGAACCGTCAACAAAGCCGAGCCTGACCGAACTGAGTTTAATGGCGGTGAAATGGAGCTACTTGGGGGTAGCCACCCGCATCGTTTCCCAACTGGCGGTTCAAATTGTGCTGGCGAGGCTGCTAGGGCCTGAGGTATTCGGGATATTTGCTGTTGCGCTGCTGGTGATCGGTGTCGGAATTGTCGTGATTGGTCTTGGTCTTGGGTCGGCGCTGGTCCAGAAAAAGGAGATCCGCAACGAGGATATCCGGTTCGCATTTACGTGGAGCATTCTTTCCGGGCTGGGCGTGACCGGGCTTATCTTGTTTTCTGCGAACGGCATCGCAGCTTTCTTTCGTGATCCGACTATTGCTGATGTCCTCTGGGGCCTGTCTCCGGTTTTCATTTTCATGTCGTTGAACGTCGTTCCCCAGGCGTTGCTCCGTCGTGAATTGGCGTTCAAGACAATCCAGATGGTAGAGGTCACGTCCTATTTAATTGGCTTTCTGGTAGTTGGCGTGGGATGTGCGCTGATGGGAGCCGGTGTCTGGAGCCTAGTTGCTGCCTGGCTCACGCAAACAGCGTCGCACACCCTGCTTTTGCTCGTGTTCAAACGGCATGCGATGAAGCCGCGCTTGCGCGAGGGGCCAGTGCCCATGCGCAGGTTCGCCACTCATGTCCTGTCGACCAATGTTGTCAATCTAATCATCGAGAATGTCGACAATCTACTGGTGGGCAGGCTGCTGGGCCCTACCATGCTGGGCGTGTATTCGCTCGCCTACACATTCGTTCGTACACCGACCAATCATCTGGTCGTGACGCTGCAGAACGTGTTGTTCTCGGCCAGTTCGCGGGCACAGGACAATCAAGCTGGCTTGCAACGCGCCTATATGACTGTCGTATCAGCAATTGGGCTGGTAGTTGTTCCTGTTTTCGCAGGCGTCGCCGCTGTTCCGTACACAGTGATCGCAGGGATTTTTGGCGAGAAGTGGCTTGCGGCAGGCCCCGTCCTGACGCCGCTTGCGCTTGCGATGATTCTGCACGCAACCATGGCCGTGACGGGGCCTGTGCTGTCCGGAAAGGGCGCTGCCCACGCGGAGCTCAAGGTGCAGTTCTGGGTCGCGCTGGCACTGGTCTTGGCTATTCTGATCGCGGCCAACTACTCACTCGTTGCGGTGGCTTGGGCGGTGTGCGGCATTTATGTCCTACGCCTCGCGGGCATGGTGCTCGCCCTTGCATTTCACGTGCAACTTTCCCCCACCACATTCCTGCGAGCGATACAGGGTGGAGTCATCATCGGGATCCCTGTTGTCGGGGTGCTCCTGGCCGCTGATGCGGGCTTGCCAGATTGGCCGCCTACTCTTCGCCTCGTGTTAGAGATTGTGTTGGCCGCAGCCGTCTATCTACTGGCTCTCCGTGTATTCCAGCGCCAGGCTATCGGCCCGGAACTACGGATAACGCTGCTTGCCTGGGCTGGGCACTCGGATTGGGCAAAGCGGGGATGCCGCCTGATGGGGTTGCAAGGATGAACGCGTCACTGCGATTCAGCCTGCCACGCGTGAATGGACGTGGTGCCGGGCTGGGGAACGAGTTGATCCCGTGGGCGCGTTCTTTCCTTGCGGCGCAGGTTGTGGGGGCACATGCCCTCCCGCCTGCTTTCAGCTTCAATACCCGAAAATACTGGCGCCATTTCGGCACACCGCGCTATGACTGGCCCTTGCATAAGGCAATGGAGCGTCTACTTCCTGTCGTCGAATTTGGCGAGGATGAATATGTTCGCTATGGCGGCGGTAATGTCGTACAGGCATTGCGGAACTTTGCGGAGGCCGAGAAACTGCTTAGCAGGCGCGCCTTCGTATTGGTAACGGAAGGCATGTGGGGAGGGTATAGCCACGTGGCTGCTGCGCGGGATTTCATGTTTTCGACGCTTTATCAGAGCCGCTTTGCCGCCCGGAATCTGCTGCGCATCTCCCAGCGCCTCGTGCTGGACAAGCCGGTCGTTGGCATGCATGTTCGGCTCGGCGATTTTGCCGAACCACTTGCAAGTGTCGAACACTATCGAGGGCACTTCAGCTGTTCGTTGCCGATTGCCTGGTACTGCAATATCGCACGTACGATTCGCGCGCAATTGGGCGATGCAGTCCAGTTCCTCGTGATTTCAGATGGCACGCGCGAGCAACTGCAGCCCTTGCTCGACATCGTACCGGCCGTTACCACGTCCGACCTGCCGGATTCCGACTGCTCGGATCTCCTTGCACTGATAAAGGCAGACCTTCTGGTCTGCTCGGTGTCCTCATACAGCAGCATCGCTGCATTCCTTTCGGAAGCTTCCTATCTTTGGTTTGCGCCCAATTTGCAGATTCATGATGAGGGCGTTTATTCGATCTGGGGGGACGAGGCGGGCCAGCAGCGCGTGGACAGTCCAACGCGCCGTGCCATTCAGTTCCACCTGGCTGGGCGTGATGTCTCACCGGGCCGGGGGACACCGGTTGGCATGCAGGGGGACATCCCTGAATTCGTACTGGCTGAACTCATGCAGCGATTCAAGCGAAATAATCCTCTGACTGATCTCGTCCGCTACGGAGTCGTTCCGATGGTTGCGCGCCATGCACGGCAGGAGAATCCAGCATGCATATAGCCATTGTCGGACCTATCGCCACTTCGGATATCGCCCATCTTCTGAATGGAAAAACTGCGGGTTTGCCGCCTGGGTATTCCGGAGCACCCTTGCTCGTGACGCTCATTACCGAGTTGCTGAACCGAGGGCATCGGGTGACTGCCATGACATTGAGCTGGGGCATGGATCTGGATTGGCAACGCCCGGTTCGCGTGACCCATGGCGGACTTGAAATGATCTACGTGCCAATGCGTCGGCGTGCCTGGCAGCCCAACGGCTGGCGGCCGGGCCGCATCGTCGATTTGTACGCTTTCGAACGTTGCGGTCTGCAGCGGGCTCTGGAGCGAGCGGCCCCCGACGTTGTACATGCCCACTGGTCTTATGAATTTGCATGGGCTGCGCTGTGCAGCGGCTTGCCTACGCTTGTCACCTGCCATGATTCTCCGTTTGTGGTCGCGCGGATGTACAGCCGCGCAAAGCCAACACAGAG
>JAUSQH010000505.1 GCA_030652895.1 Alphaproteobacteria bacterium | reverse complement strand
TGCTCCTGGCTTGCCTTGAGTTGTTCGGAAAACTGGGCAACGGCGCGAGTCAGTTGTTCCTGGCTCGCCCTGAATTGCTCGTTGAGGTTCGCATTCTCGCGGACCATCAGTTCACGACCCGCCTTGAGCTGCTCGACCTCTTTCCCCAAGCCTGCAAGATCGCGCGCCATCGACTGGAGCATCGACGTCAACTCGGGCGACAGGGTAGCCGCGGTCGGGGCGAGCGGCACGGGTTGTGGAGGAGCTGTCAGGGCCGTCTTCGCGGCATCGCCGGACCACCCCAACCAGGTGATAAGGGATGCACCGATACTGGCTGCCAGCAGGATGCCCGCGATGCCGAGTAACGCCCATCTGCCAAGCGAAGTCCGCTTGCCCGATACAGCCGGGCCGACCGTACTGATGCTCGTGATCAGCGGATCCAAGCGGGAGCCCGGGGCTTCGTGCCTCAGCTTGGAACGTTGTGGATTTCCAGCATTCACTGGCGGCGCAACAGGGTTTTGTTCAGCGAGAGCTTGACGAGCAATGGCAGGGATTTCGTTCGTGGCGGCGCGGACGATACGCGTATCGTGCATCTGCTTTGGTGCAATCCCAAATTCGCGAGACGTTGCCTTGCCGAAACTCTCTTTTGAAATTTCGGTGCCGCGCCGCAGATCGTCAGAAGCCTTCGTAATCTGTTCGCTGGCCTGCGCTGCTTCGTCGGGCTCCTCGTCAAAGACACCAGGAGGCGACGGAGGCTCGCTTAGTATCTCCGCAACCGTTTTGTGTAGCGCCTGGAGTTTGTCCGTACTCATGCTTTTAACCTTCAGCCCAACTCGAGGGCCGCATGCCTCGGGCGACCTGCAGATCGTCCTGTTTGCAGCGCCGGTTGTCAATATTGTGCAATGCATCAACTGCGATGCGCAGGGTGTCAGGTCGGCCTCGCTCGGCAAGGATTGAAAGCACTTGTCGGCGAACCGACGCGCGCCCTAAAGCGGAGCGCGTAGAAACCTACCATACTACCAGCAGTGTCGGCCCGCAGCCCAAGCCTGAGCTCGAACTGATGCGGAAGAGAAGCCGGAGGCCGTGTCTTGCGACCCCGGGGCTTCCTTTTTATCTGAAAGTCGATCAATTCCCTTTTTGGATTCATTGAGAACCAAAGCAGCCCTGGAAGGCTTCCGCAGGTTTTCGTTAACCATAATCCGGCAGCATGGCACCATGCTGAATCCAAGAAAACAATTACAGTATTGGACAGCCGCTGAGGTTGGCCTGCTCATAAAATTAGCAAAAAGAAGGGTCAGCGCCACGCGCGCGGCCAGATTGCTTGGCCGTCGAATTGGCTCTGTGCGGCGGCAGGCGAAACGTCTCGGCATTTTGCTCTATAAGAAGTAAACCGCCTCAGTTGGCGGCCTCTTTCATTTTGAGCAACCGAGCGATATCGCCTAACGAGGTCACACACCGTCTGCGACTCGAGTACTTCGCCCGGGGCCGCAATCCCTCTAAGCCGAGCTTCGACGTCCGGTAGTGGCCCCCACTGGAAGTCGATTACCTTGGAACGTGACCCTTTATGGCGTGCGCAGATGCTCCATAGGTGATGCGTCCTCCCGCGTCTTCGGGTAGACGTGCACGCACTCTGTTTTTGAGCGTGTCGACGTCCCGAGGTCCCATCGCTGCGATTGTGGGACCAATAGACGGGGCCTTCAACTTGGTCGTCCAAAAGTCGTCGAAATTCGCGAATGTCCGGTGGACGGTAATCTCCCTCGTCTCCACATTCTCGAGACCTGCTGCGTTCCACAAATCTCGTAAGGCTTCCATCCGAGAAGCCTCCATCTGGGGGGCACGCGGGGGAGAGAGGCCCATCCCACGCATCTCCAGAATAATGGGGTCCAGTGGAAATCTTCCACCCAACATATCCCACATATAGGTCGCGACCGTTCCGCCCGGCGTGACCACCCGAACCATCTCTTCGACGCCCTTACGGGGATCAGGAACGAACACCAGTACCAGCGCCATAACGGCAGCATCAAAGCTACCGTTCGCAAAGGGGAGTGCCATGGCATCGCCCTTGCTGAATTTTGCAAGGCACGTCGAGAGCCTTGTGCGGGCGAACGCGAGCTGTCCTTCGGATGGATCAATCCCCTGCACGTCCACCGGCAGGCAACGGTCGAATAGCAGCTCGGTGAACGCTCCGTTGCCGCAGCCAACGTCTATCCATCGCAAGCCCGAAAGCGGAGCCAGCCAGCCGAGGAAAACCTCGCCGACGAGCCTGCTCCAGATCCCCATCATCTGCTCGTAAGCTGCACCGTCTTCGAAGCGAATTACTTGATCGACCACGACTGACCTCCAAGGAAGCCTTGTTACGTATCAATGGGATTATCGTGGAGAGAATAGCCGAATGCGTGGGTCTTCAGAAGACGAAATCAATTCTGGACCAATGTCATTTCTGGCAGATTTCAGACATGTTGGCATCTCGGCTCCATGGTCGCTACCGTGGCGTAGCTGCCATTGAAAACGCTGCGCTCAACAGGCGTCTTAATCTCGATTGTCTCCGCAAGGAGCAAGGATCCGGGGGTACGTTCAAGAACGAAAGTCTTTCGCGCACGGGTTCGACAAAATGGCAGCGCTCGTCATCTGGGCGTGACGTACAAATCTCTCTCGCTTGCAGCGTCGGCTGCGATCAAACGTCCAACCCCTGGGTGGTGGTCCCGAGCATGATCGGAAGTCCGAAAGATTTTGGACACTGCCCTTACCAGAGCGCCAATTTCCTTTCCGACGGCCCAGAAATAGAGCAGGTGCGTGATCGCAAAGGAGAGAAAGCAGGTCCCTAAAATGGTCGCCATCACGTACTGGCCGCCCGCGGGGATCGCAACGGCCCCAAGCGATGCCTGCGCAACGGTGGGCACGCCAACGTGCCAGGAGACGACCAAAAACAACGCATAGACCACGCTCAGGTGCGTGGCGACCGTGAAAGCGGGCCTGCACTTGGCGGCGAGTCCAAGGCAGGCAACAACGAAGATCGGAAGCGCGAGCCCGAAGAGCTGAAACCCGTCAATCGGGACCAAATAGCTCAGAACAGCGTCACTGCGCTGAAAAATGCCGAACATCTTCAGATTCAAGAACCAGAGAAATTCAGAGCTGGGAGCATATTGCAAGGCCCGCGCAGCCAATTCGGCGGAAAGCGTGGCAGCAAAAAGCGCGAACGGTCCCAGGAATTGCAGCTTAAAAAGACGGTTCATGTCGAAAGCCATACGTCAAAAACGTTTAGCTTCTCTTAAAGGTTCCACGGCGCGAATGCGGGCCTGGCCGATATTAAATTCCAATCAAATCAAACTCTTGCGGCTAGTTTGGCTCTTATGGTTGATTGTTCGGCGGCCTTTCGATGAACCGCCGGCTGCCATTTAATAGCTCCAGGTTGTTGATGATGACCGGGTTGGTCGGATCGAGCGAATAAGCCTGCTCGAACTTACGCCGCGCCGCATTCAGATTGCCGCGCAGCATGTACGAATATCCCTGATCGTTCAGGAGTTGGACGGTCTCGCCTCCAAGTCTGGCCGCCTGGGCATATGCCTGGTCGGCAAGGTCGAAACGGCGCAGCCGATCATAGCTCGCAGCAAGCCCCATCCACGCTGTCAGGTCCTTCGGCGCTTTCTCGACGGCATCCTTGAAATACCGCTGGGAGATCCCGTAATTGCCACGGTTGAATTGCTCCAGTCCCATCCGGACCGGCTCGTCGGAGGGGTAGTATTTGACATCGGTGGGCTCCTGAACCGGGTTCGGCCCCCCGGCGTCCACGGGCGCAACGATCGCTGCGTCTCGCATGGTGTCACACGCCGCAAGACCTGTCGCCAACCAGCAACAGGTCAGCAAAAGAATGAGACGTCGCATAATCCCTTGTCCCCCGCCCCGCCCCCGCGGAGTCAGCTTACCGGCCGAAATGTCATCGCAAAATTACTTTACCGCGTTAGTCTGGACACTCTGGTTGATGGTCTGGTCGCTGGTAATAATCTGCTGGGTTGTAACGGGCGGCGGCTGACCCATGGCTTTAGTCGCATCGCCAATGTCTGGAAGCTGATCCACGGGCCGTTTAGTGGCACCATAGCGTGTCACGGCGGCGCCAACGCGCCGGGCGTCGTATGCGATCCTGCGATCAGCGACGTAGCGAGGCCACGGGTGGATCGTATGGGCGACGGCATTGACCTGCTTGGCATCGCCGGCGCTCATCGTGATGGTGTCGGAGCGCTGAAAATAGCGGTCGACTTCGTCGTGACCGTAAAGTCCGTAGCAGCCGCTCAACAGCAGCGGAGAGAGTATAGCCAGATATCTAACCGTCATCTCTCTGCCCTCAGTTCAACGTCTTGATAGCCGGCTGACCCGAAACGGCGGCTGGTACCGGCTGCCTGTTCTCGGGGGCGATGATGTGGCCATACGGTCCCTTCACCTCGCCTCCGGAATTGACGTAATCATTATAGCGTTTGCGCACTTCCATCTGGCCGTTGAGGAAGAAATCGACGTCGTTGGCCGGCAGGCGGGAGTCCAGTGGCGAGGCCAATCGCTGCCCGGGCACCGCCGGCGCGACCAGGCGCGGCGTGACGATGATCACCAGATCGGTTTCCAACTGCTGGTAGGAAGCACTGCGAAAAAGCGTTCCGAGCACCGGCACCGAGCCGATCCAGGGCACCTGCGAAACATCCTGCCGGTTGCGGGTCTGCAGCAGGCCGGCGATGGCAAAGCTCTGGCCATCGCGCAACTCGACCGTGGTGCGCGCATCGCGCCGCGACAGCGCCGGGATGATCGTGCCCCCAATCGTGACCGCGTTCTGGAAATCCAGTTCGCTGACCGACGGCTCGACCCGAAGGTTGATCACACCGCGCGAGAGAACGGTAGGCACGAAGGCGAGCTCAACGCCGAATTTCTTGAATTCGATGGTAACGGTGGGAAAGGTACCCGCAACCGGCGTGGAGGCTACCGGCACTGGAAATTCACCGCCAGCCAGGAAGCGGGCGGCGTCGCCGGACAAAGCCATCAGGTTCGGCTCGGCCAACCGGCGCAGCACGCCCTTGGTTTCCAACGCCGTCACTAGGCTGTCGATCGACATGCCGTTGTTGAGCCTGAGAATGCTGGTGAGCAATGCGCCGTACGGGACTGCTCCACCTGCCAGCGTGCCGACCGCGCCAAGCAGGGGAAGGCTGCCAGTAGGAGAGGCGCCAACGTTGTTCGTGCTCGTCGTGATCGTGTTGGTGTCCGATGGATTGGTCCCGGTAACGGTCACGCGTTGAGTGCTGTTTATGGAATTACCACCGATGGGTGCCCGCCTAGTGGCCCCGGTCAGCACACCACCAAGACCCGTGTTCCCGACATTCGTGCCGTTTGCATTGGCAGCGAAGAGGTTCACGCCCAGGTCGCGCCCAGCATCTCTGTTAACCTCCAGAAACCGCACCTCCAGCATGACCTGCTGCGGCCCCGCGACGTTCATGGCGTTGACGACGACGCCGCCCTTCGCGACGCTGCCGGTGGCAATCGCCATGGCTCGCTCGGCGGCGACTGCGTCCGCTGCCGTTCCGCTCAAAACCACCTGGCCCTCGGTGGCCGAGACGCGAATGCCTTGGGTGCCAGTGCTGGACTGGATGTTCCGCTGCAGGTTGCCGGTATCGATCGCGACCTCGACATCGAGGATGCCGATCTGCTTCATCGAACTGTCGAACAGGATGACGTTGGTGGTGCCGGTTTGCTTGCCCTGGATGTAGATCAGGCGATCGCTAAGCGACTTCACGTCGACGATGTCAGGCGAGCCCGCAACAATCGTGGAAAACGGGGCATCGACCTTGAAGGTGCGCGACTTGTTAAGGATCACCTTGACCCGCTGCACGTCGTTCATTTCGCTGACAAAGACGCCGCTGGAGGAGCCTCGCCGGTCTGCAGCCCCCGCCCGGTCAGCGAAAGCAAGCAGGACAAGAGATACGCCGAAAACCGTCGCGCTCAGGGCGAAAAGTCTCGCCCCTCCCTCAGTCGAAATGCGACCGCTACTCATTTCGTCCCCTTCGCCGCAGTTCGCGGCCAACCCGCAATACAGGCCCTCGGCGTGTTAGGCTCCTTGGCGCACGACGTCGCAGAGGTTACAATCTGACCCACTATAAATCGTTACCGGTTTTTCCCAGTTCGGGATCATCATCCGTCTTGGGCCTCGCTTTGCAAGGAGAGACCCCCACCAAGCTGTGGCTACACCAGAGAAAATTGCCCGGTGTTGCCAGCGGGCACCACTTTTGGCACCTCCCTGGGGCACCTGCGGGGTGACTTGGCGCCGGTCGCAGGCGATGGCCTCCCTGCCGCCTCCCCCCGACAGAACCATCGTGGAAAATCTGTTCGGACAACCGGGGCCAGCGCTAAAATGGAATGGAGGTAGACGTGCTCGGCGCGTTCAATGTTGTGCCCCATATCGGCATCATCATGGTGAACCCGGGTTCAGATGCCGTAACAGTCAGTGCAGAGCCTCCCGAAGCCGTGTTCAGCGTCGGTGCCAGAAGGAAGGGCGCGACCGCTTGTTTGGCTGCATCGGTCAGGGGGTCACCAATACAGCCGGCCGGTGATGTATTGGCTGTCACGGCAGGCGTGTAGCAATTAATCATCATCGCCCGAGCACCAGCATTTGCGAGCGCCCGCAATGACTGCATGGTGATCGCATAGCGACCGAGATCGAAGATGGCGAAGATCAGCAGGAACAAAGGCACCGCGACGAGGGAAAATTCCCACGCCGCAGCGCCTCGCTGATCGAGCTTCCTCATCATTGCACCAAAGCGACAACTTGGGTTTTACCAATTGTACCCGGAGCACAGTTGTCCGTGCTCAAATAGGCACTACCGTTTATGGTGAGCGTGTTGGCGACCACTTGTGTACAGGCCGTATTACTATTTTGAGTCGTTCCGCCGTACGAAACATCGACATTGGGGAAGTACATCGCGCCGCCCAAACTAACTGTACCACTGCCATTGATCGTGACAGCATTCTTGCTCTTGGCTGGGGCCTGATCGTCAATCAGAACACCATTCAGAAGAGAAGAGAAAGTGTTGATCGCAGGGGCTGAGAGATTAACTGTACCGCCACTGATGGATAGGCTCGAATCCCCGAGCAGTACGAGGGTCACGCCTGTGCCGGTGACGGTTCCGCCAGTAATTTTTATCGCCGCATTATAGAAAAAGTATGTTCCTGGGGCAAAAGTTGCCGTGTCTCCGTTTCCCACCGTCAGGTTACCGTACGCCCCAGTCCCACTGCTGTTCGGCGTCAGCGCAAAGCATTTGCCGGCACCAGGACTAGGGCACGTTGGTATTGGGTCATTGCCGGTCCTCGTGTTGAACGTTGCAGTATCCAGCGCCTTCAGCGGATTCGTCGCCGGCAGCATATTGTAGTTGTATGGCACGCTGAGAGCGCAATGGCCCGCCGAGGCGACACAGCCACCGACACCATTGACGGCCCAACCCGAACCACTGAAGTTCGGCGTGCTGTTGTACTTGACGGTGGTGTTCGACATCAGCCCGCAACCATTGCCGGTTATACTGCTGCTACCGCCGATCGTGAGCGCGTTGCTCGACGGTCCAAGTCCCAGCGCACACAGGTCTTTTGGGTACTTGATTTCGGCGATGGCTATCGCGCCTATATTGACAGTGGACAAGCCAAGAACTGCTGCCAGGTATGCCGGCTGTTGCTGGCCAACAGTGGCACGAACGGCCGTTCCTCCGGCGTCTGTGGTCCACGAGGGGGACGAGCCGGGATTATAGGTACCCCGGTCGATCTGAACTGTCTGCGAGGTTCCTGCCGGAAGGCTGGCAGCACAATGGGAGCCTGAATAGGCGGTATCGCCCGCGTTGCAGAACGCATTCTGGGCTGCAAATTGCCGGCCGCGGTAATCGTACGCTTGTGCGTCGGTAACCGAAGGACTGGCGGCATTCTGAATCGCGACCGTCAACGCACCGGACATCGCCGCACTGTCGGCAGCGTTCTGCGCGTGTTGCTTGGTGACGTACCACGCTCCGGCCTCGGCCCCGAGCGCCACCACTCCGATCAGCGGCACCATGGCGACGATGGTTGCGAATGCAGCTGAACCGCGACGGCAACGGAGCATGTTGCGCATGGCATTCTCCTATTGAAACCGTTCCGAGAACGGCAGCGTGAACACACAGGGATTAGCGCTACTACTGGTGCACAACACCGGTCTTAACACCATGGGCGCCAGGGTGACGGTCGTCGTGTATGAATAGTACTTGGGAGACGCAAGATTGGTTGAGGAGCAGGCAGAGTTGGTATCGCCGCAAATGACTTGAATACTCGGAATCGGAAAACGTGGATCGGCCTTAGCGAGCGCGTTGGACGCCCAACTCGAAGTGTTACTGAAGTCGGAAGGCGGGGCGTACTGGATGGACTGTCCGAAGGCACGCAACGCCTGCCATGCGGATACATACTGGAATCCAGCGATCGCAATGTCGGCAAGCGGCAGAAGCAGGCTCATGATCAGGAACAGGTAGACAAAGGGCATCTCGAACGCGACGGCGCCGCGTTGATCCCTTATGAAAGAACCTCTACCGCTCATAAGCCTGCCCTCGACGGGAAAACCAAGGATCCGATCGCCAACAGGGTCACCATGCCCATGGATTCTTACTTCAAGTTGGAGAACGTACGAATGAGGTGCAGAAACGGACTTGCACCCAGAATGATGAACATGGCCGGAAGCAGGAACAACACCATCGGGATCGTCAGCTTGGCACCCAACTTGTGCGCTTTTTCTTCCAGCTTGGTAATTCGTTCTCGCCGAAGGTCGACGGCAATGCTTCGCAGCGCCTGACTCAGCGGCGTACCGTATTGCAGACTTTGGCTGATCATAGTGCCGAACCGGCGAAGTCCATCCGACCTTGCTCCGAATTTGTCGAATGCGTCGATGCGATTTGGCAATACCCGGAGATCATCGAGGAGATCGTACAAGACCCGGGCCATGGCAGGATTGGTTTGTTTGATTTCCTCCGCCACCCGTTCCAGCCCGCTCTCCAGGCCCATTCCCGCTTCGCTGCAAACCACCAGCAAATCGATGGTATCCGGCGTGCCTACCCGAATGGCAGCATCAAAACGCCGTCTGAGCACCGACAAGATCAGTCGCGGCGCCATGATGCCGATCACCACGCCAATGAGAGTGAAGAACATCACCTCACCCGGCGACTTGCCTGAAAGTTGCGTAAAAACGAAAGCGATGACGGGGAACAGGACCATGCTGACGGTTTTGATACCGATCCAGATCGGCAAGGTCCGGTGATGGTTGAGACCTGATGACTGCAGGACCGTTCGTAGTTGATCGAGATTTTCCTCGGCGTAGAAGCGTTGATACCGCATGCCGAGTGATGAAAACCAACCAGTCACGTCCCGGAAGGGAGCTGACTGGCTGGGAACGCCCATCACGGCGTTCAACGCCCGTGTGTTCAATGCACGAAAATGCATTTCGCGGATGATCAACACGAAGGACGCAGCCGCGGCCGCTATGGCCAATGCCACCAGACCAAGACCCCAGGTCATAGTTCTGTTTCCCTCTTGACCATCCAGCGTATCACCAGGGACCCGATAATCACCGAGCCAAGCGCATAGGCCAGGAGCATGTTTCCGGTCGGATCGGTGATCAGCAGATCGACCGATTGCGGATTGAGCAAGTATAGCAGCCCACCAATTATGACGGGCGAAACTGAAAGCGCGCGCGACGAAAAGATCACCTCTCCCGCCAGAGCCTTTGCGCGAGCAGCCAGTGCAACCCGCTGGCTCACAGTGTCTCCCAGCGTCTGCAAGGTTTCGGTCAAACTGCCGCCTGACTTCAACTGGACGCCAAGCGTCACCGCAAACATTCCATATTCGGCCACTTGCGTTCGCTGGTAGACTGCTTCTATGGCTTCCTCCGGAGGTCTTCCCAGACTTAATTCGCTGCAAACGATCGCAAACTGACGAGCCGTAGGTTGCGGCATCTCGCGGGCGATGGTGCGAAAGGCTTCGTTCACGGGCAGCCCGGATCGAACCGTACTTGTCACTATCTGGATCGTGTCAGGCAGCTGTCTAAACAGCTGATTGGCGATGCGACTCTGCTGCCATCCGAACAGACCCCGTACCACCATGATGGCGACAACTGCAGCCGCGAGAGACACTTGGAGGGTGGAAAATTTCAGCAGGGTATTGACATAAAAGATTGCCCCTGCCGCGATAATACCGGCAAGAAGCACATATGACGGATGCCAGTTGTAACTCATCTCAGGCCTGTAATTGGCCAGACGGTGGAGAATTCGCCGGCGGGCCCCGGTCTCTGAACGACGAATTGAGGGCAAGCTCGCTGAATGTGAGGCTGGTAGAATTATCGCTACCTGACGATCGATGCGCCGTTGTCGGGCGTCGAGCCACAATGTGACCGCGGCTGCGCAGACCAGCAGCACCAGCACAGTGATGGTCAGATACTGCGACATTACAGGTGCCTCATGGCCTCAGCCCAGGCTCGATCAAGCCCGTAATAGCCAAGACGGCTCCTGAATTTCGGAATGGCCTGGGTGGATCTGTAGGTGCCCGATATCCGCCCGTGAACATCCTCCTCCTTGTACTCGAACACCACGATGTCATTGGTGGTGATCACATCGGCTTCCAGGCCGATCACCTCGCTGATCTGGATCACGCGGCGCTGTCCATCGCGCATGCGTTCGACTTGCACGATGATGTCCAGCGCGGCGACGATCTGGGATCGAATGGCCCGCAGCGGCAGGTTGACCTGTCCCATCTGCACCATGTTTTCAACACGGGTCAACGCGTCGCGGGCGCTGTTGGCATGCACCGTGGAGATCGAGCCGTCATGGCCGGTGTTCATCGCTTGCAGCATGTCGAATGCTTCAGGGCCGCGCACCTCGCCCACGACGATCCGGTCAGGACGCATCCGCAGCGCATTCCACACCAGATCGCGTTGCGTCACCTGCCCGGTGCCTTCGAGGCTGGGAGGCCGGGTTTCCAGGCTGATCACGTGCGGTTGCTGAAGCTGCAACTCTGCCGCATCCTCGATGGTGACAATGCGTTCATTGTGATCGATGAACTGGCTGATGGCATTCAACAGCGTCGTCTTGCCGGAACCGGTACCGCCGGAGACCAGAACATTGAGTCGGCACCGGCCGGCGATCTCCAGCAATTGTCCCATGGCAGGGGTCAGTGAGCCGTTCGCGATCATTCCCGCCATATCCAGACGGCGGCTTGGAAATTTCCGGATGGAGATGCACGGGCTATGAATCGACAGCGGCGGGAAGATGATGTTGACCCGGCTGCCGTCCGGCAAGCGGCAATCGACCATCGGGCTGGATTCGTCAACGCGCCGTCCGACCTGCGCCGCGATCTTCTGCGCCACCGATGCGATATGATCATTGTCGCGGAATCGTACCGCGTGCCGTTCCAGCTTGCCGTTTCGCTCGACATAGACGTTGCTTGGTCCGTTGACCATGATGTCGTTGATCGATTCATCCAGCAGGAGCGGACGGAGCGGCCCGTAGCTCGTCATGTCGTCCGCGATCTCGTCCGCTAGCTGAAACTGCTCGCGGCCTGACAGTTCGAGCCGATCCTTGTTGGCAATTGCATGGATGATATCCTCGATCTGCCGCCGAAGAACCTCGCGCGAAACAGTCGCGGCCACCGCCGGCTCAATCTGCTCAATGACCCGTTCGCGCAGCGAAGCCGGCACTACGGGATGCTGGGTCGAAATGACCCGTTCGCGCGACGAAGCCGGCATCGCCGGCTGTTCGATCGAAGGCTGGTCGCGGCTTGGCGTCAATACGGGCAAAACGGTGGGCGCGCCGTCCCTTGGCGTCGGTGCAGGGAATGGAGTTCGAGTGCCCCCTGGTACCGGCGATGGAAAACGAGTTGGCGTGCCGTCGCGCTCGCGCGTGCCAAATTTCTTCACCGGAACAGCCTCCTGAACCATCCCTTCCGCTGGGCGCCGATACCGGCGATCTCCCGTACGATCGGGGCAAGGTGGCGCCGCAGTTTTGATACGTGCTTCAGAGCCGGAATTCCGAGATTGACCGCCTGGGTCATCCCCTTCCCGAGATCTGGAATCACCATGTCCGGTTCGGCGCCCAAAGCCTTGGCGATCGTGGCCCTGGGAAGGCCGCCGGCACGATCGGCACGATTGAGCAAGGTAAAGACCCGATCCTTTCCGGCGATGTTGGTGACGGCGGTGCGGAGTGCATGGGCGTTGCGAAGCCCGGTGACCTCGGCTTCCAGCAGCACCAGCACGTGACGGGAAAGCGTGATCACCGGATGGATGGATGGCGGAAACGGCACGGGTATATCGACGACGATGTAATTGAACCGTTGACGGAGCAGACCCAGAACATGCCTCACTCCCGCTTCGGTGATGTCCAGCTGCGCGTCCAAGTCCTCATCGGCGGAAATCAGGCAAACCCGCTCGTTAATTTCGATTGCCGCACGTTCGAGGAACAAGGTGTCCGCCCGCATCGGGTTTTCCAGAGCGATACGCAGCCCCGGCCCGGGCCGAACGCCCAGCATCACCGCCGTTTCGCCGTTCTGCAGATGAAGATCGAGCAGTGCGACCTTGGCCTTTGTCGTCTCGGCGAGTTGCAGGGCGAGATTGATAGCGATACTCGTTGCTCCGGCACCCCCCTGAGCGCCGCAGATCGAGATCACATGCCCGCCACGATCGGCCGGCAGACCGGGCGCCATGTCGCCAAGCAGCTTCGGACGCAGCTGGGCCAGAACCAGATCGCGCGTGAGCGGCCTCGGAAGGTACTCGGTCAAGCCGATTTCCATCAACTCGCGGTAGAAGGTGATCTCCCTGTTCTCGCCGATCAGAGCCACCAGCACATCGGGTGGACAGACGGCGGCCAGCCTTTCCAGTTCGGTAAATGGATCATCGATCCCGCTGATATCTGTCACCAGCGCGAATATCTCGGTATCGGTTTCGAGCATCCGTATGGCATTGCGGATCGTGCCGCGCCTGATCGTCAGGTTGCTGCCTTCGAGGCCTTTGCGCAGCACCGCTGCGCTGAGCTCGTCATTTACGAAACAGACGATTCGGTTGCGCGTTGCAAAAGACGCAGCTTCTTCGGGCGGACTGACGACGGCCATGTTAACGCTCACCACTGCCTCCCCTCACTGACGCACGGCCGAAGCGACCGGCGCCGACGGGGACATTTCGCGCGAGTCGCCGCCCAACACAGTGCGCGTGTTCCCTGCACCGTCTCTTTTGACCGAGTATTTCGTGCCGCTATCGCGGGCATAAACCACGACCGTCGTGTCCGACTCTCCGGTATCCTGTCGATCCACCGCTGACCGTACCGCCAGCGTGAGCTTTCCGCGCTGTCCGGCGACCGTGACTTTCTTGACCTGCTCTGGAGCAAGCTGCAACGATACGGTGCGCGCTACCTTGCCGGCCGTGGCGTTGTTGGCCGAGCCGCCTTGCACGATCTCCTGGTCGATCGCCACGATACGAACATTGTGGGCAACGGTTTCGCTCAGCATGCCATGCTGTTGAGCTGTTTTGTCAGTGCCCGACGTCGTCGGCTCCTGGGTCAACACGACATCGACATAATCACCCGGCCAGATTAGACCCGAGACACCCGACGCCGCGTCGACGTTGATGCTGATGGCGCGCATATCCGGCGCCAGGACGCTGGCGAGAAAACCCCGCTCTCGCGGGCGCAGTATGTTTTCCGATGTGATCAGACTGCCGGTGTCGAGGAAGGTGCGAACCAGGGATCCGCGGAGTCCGATCTTGGCGTCGGGCGTATCGAGGATCGCCCCTGCCGGCACACCACCTGACGCGGGCACCGAGCGTACCGTGAAATCCTCATCGCGGACCAGTGTCCCTCTCGGTAGCGGGTGTGCCGCGACAAAGTACCGGGCCGCGACAGGCTCCGGGGCCTTCTCGGCGACCTGTGCCACCGGGACCGGTGCGGCCGCGACCTGTGCTTTCGGCAGGTTCATGCTGTAGGCGATGAGGCCGAGCGCGGTGGTTGCGAGCAACAGCACCATGATGATCGAGAGGCGCAAAGTGGATGACATGTCAAAGCCCTCGGCTGAAAATGGTCCAGATACCACCGCACGCTATCGCAACCCCGTAAGGCAGCGGTGCGTGCCGTAAATGACGCCAACGCTCGATCGCGTAGACGCGGCGCACGAATGACGATCCCGCAGGCGCCAGCCTGGGATGTGGCAGCGAGCGCAACATCAGATGCACCAGTGCAAGAACGCCGCCGGCCAGCGCGGTTACGGTCAACAACTGAACCACGCCCATCAACGGCAGGCCGATCGCCAGGGCGACCAGCAGCTTGACATCGCCGCCGCCGATCATTCCTCGCCGGTATGCGGCCAGCAGCAGCAGCAACAGAATCGTTGCGGCGATCAGGGATTCGGCAACCTGCATTGGGCTGGCCAGTTGACCGGCGATCCCGAGCAGCGCCAGCGCCAGACAAATTTCATTTCGGATCAAGCGTGTCGCGATATCTATCGTTGCGACATAGAGCAACAATAGAATGGCCAGCAACGATGCTGCAGGAGCAATCCAACTCATAATACGCATGCCTCAAAAAGAGGGCACCAGATGCAATATCAAAAAGAGATGGGGGGCACGGTCCAGTGCCCCCCCCCCGGGGATCATATCAGGTTGCGGCAATGGCGGCGGTGACCTTGGCGGCGATTGCGGTAATCGCCGAGCTCAGAGAGGCCGCGATCGGACCGGCGGCGCCCGTGCCGAACGCAACAGCCACGGCGCCGACGATGCAAGCCGCGACGATCACGTACTCGAACGACACCACGCCGTCTTCGTCCTTGGCGAGGGTCTTCACGTCAGTCAGAAATTTACGCATCTCAACGTCTCCAAAATGATGTTAAGTTTCAAAACCCAGTTTCAGTGGCGCGGAGCAGCCCCGACCACCACTAGGTGAATTTTGGGTTAAAGTGGCAATCAAGTCAATGTTTCGGCTAAATTTCGACACTTTAAGCTTAACGTAGCTATTGCGGCATTATCGGGAAAAGACGGTACCGTGAAATGCGATGTTACCCTCGGGCAACAGCGCCGAATTGCAGAGCGATTCATGCCTGTTCTGGCGTCAGGCTGCATCGTCCGCGGTCATTTTGACCGGGTTCTCGAAGGAACTCCCGCTCGGGCCGGGCAAGAAAACTCGCCCTTCCTCAATTGTAATGTACTGGTCTCATCCGGCGTCAAGCGTGCGACAACATCAACGATGCTGACCTACCCCGCCGTCCCCTCCCCCGCGCTGAGGTCTGCTCCCGCCAGAGGCGGCGAGTAGAGACCCTGGCTGTGGGTGGCTCGACCTCGGAGCGGGTTGGCGGAATCGAACAATAGAACCTTCTGGTATTGCCCCCACCGTTCCTCTTCGTCGCATCCGTGCTGGCGCTGTTGTCCTATTCGGTGGCGTATCCCGGCCAGAGTTTTTGCCAGCATCTCGCGCCTTTTGTTGCCATCATGCGGCGCGATCGTCGGCCACAACTTCGGCGTTCTGCGCGCACTCGCGGTTTCTATTTTTTATGAACGCGCTGGTCGGACAGACCTGTTTCTCAACGGGGCGTTGACTTTCGAAGGCGCACACCGGCGCCGCCGCCGTTCTCGTCGATAAACTCGACGCCGGCTGACTCCAGTGTCGTTCGAATTTTCGCGCTGGTTCCGCTTCGGCCACCCAATGGGCCATCATTTGCTTCAAGCCTTTTTATCGTCGGAAGTGAGACATCGGCTGATTCTGCGAGTTGCTCCTGCGACCAGGCCAAAAGGGCTCGCGCGGCCTTTATTTGCCGAATTGATACTTTTAGTATTGACTTGGGTAGCATTCTTTATGATACTTTTTGTATTGAACGAAGGAAATCCTTGTTCGCCGATACAGGAGAAACTTCAATGTCTCACGCACCTCGATCACTTGGCAATAAGGGGGAGCAAGTGGGCCGCCGCTCATTTATCGGCGGTTCTGATGCCCGCATAATTATGGGCCATGATGAAAGTGCGCTCCTACGACTTTGGCGGGAGAAGCGGGGTGAGAGCGAGCCCGAGGACCTGTCAAGTAACCTCATCGTCCAGCTAGGGTCCGTGACCGAAGACCTCAACCGGCGTTGGTACGAACTTAACAGCGGTGAAGTCATCAAGCATGTCCAGAAGCGCGCCCAGCACCAGGTAATCCGGTGGATGGCGGCGACGCTGGATGGCGTGATCGAGAGCACGGGAGCGGTCTTTGAAGCCAAGTTTATGCTGCCCTGGTCATTCTCCGAGGAAGTTGCGGCCGAGAAGCACATGGCACAGCTTCAGCACAATATGTGGGTGATCCAGTCGCGCTCCGCGGTGCTTTCCATCATCACCGGCGGTGGCAAGTGGGTCGAGATGACAATCCCCGCTGATCCGCTCTACCAGCATCTCCTGCTCACGGCAGAAAAGAAGTTCTGGCGCTGCGTCGAGAGTGGCGAGACCCCTCACTTGTTCGGGGTCGAGACGCCACGGCCTCGGGTCGCGGCGGTCCGGATCGTCGATATGACATCCTCCAATTCCTGGGCGGAATTGGCCGGGGTATTTTGCCAGACCCGCGGGGCTTTCCTCAATCATGAAGCCGCCAAGGCCGAGCTGAAAAAGCTGATGCCGGAGGATGCCAAGGAGGCGATCGGGCATGGAATCCGGGCCAAGCGGTCCAAATCCGGCGCCATCAGCTTTGATCTCCAGGTAACGGAGGTCGGTCATGCAGCGCTCCAGTGAAACCATCGGCGCTATTGCGGGCGCGCTCGCCAAGGCCCAGATCGAACTTGCCAACCCCGAAAAGTCGCTGACCGCGACCATCCGCTCGCCTTTCCCGCGCGAAGGCGACCGCAGCTTCCGCTACGCGTCCCTAGCCAGTGGGTTGGATCTGGTGCGCAAGAGCCTCGGCCGGCAAGAGATCGCGACTGTCCAGACTACTTCGATCGACGAAACCGCCGGGTTGATCCGGCTGACCACGACACTGGCGCATTCATCCGGTGAATGGGTGTCCTCGGATTGGCCGGTCTGTCCGGTCAGCGAAACAGCAGCCCCGCATCGGATGGGAGCCGCCCTCACCTATGCAAGGCGCTACGCGCTGTTCACCCTGGTCGGCATCGCCGGCGAAGATGATCTCGACGCCCCGGGCCTGAATGGCGCCCTGCCCCACCTCGCCGGATCGGACGGGCCAGGCCCGCAAGTCGTCGTGACGAACGTATCGGGCTCGCAGCCTGATGCGACAGGTCCCGCATCCCTCCCGTCGACCGCGACGTTCGATCATGGCTGTCGCAAACCGGCCAGACCGCCGCGCGTTCTCCTGAGTGCAGAGAATTCCGCAGCTTTGCGCGAGAAACTAATCTGCGAACTCCAGGTATTTCCGGAATCCGACGCTCTGACAAACTGGGCGCAACGGATACTGACGCTCAAAAACCAACTCACCGGACCGGACGCCCACGAGGTCGAGACCGCCTTTGCTGCAAAGCTCAACGAGCTCAGCGGAGACGGTTTTGCGGCGTCGGACACTTTCGGGTCAGGTGCAGCAGTTGCGGGCGACGGGAACAACAAAACCAAGACTTCAAGCGGTGACGCCGGCTCGAACCCCGACCCGATAGCCCCAAGCCAAAAACGTCCTCGCGCACGTCAGCTCACCGGTGGCCGCCTGGCGCGGCGAGTAACCACGAGCGAAAACGGACCGGGGGATGCCGGACCATCGGAGACTGCCGCTCATTCTGTAACACCGTTGAACAAGGAGCTTCGGCAGCGAGACCTGGATCATCTGCGGTTCGTGCGCGCCCAACCTTGTCTGGCTTGCGGTCGCAGCCCGTCAGATGCACATCACCTCAAGTTTGCCCAGCCGCGCGCCCTCGGGCGCAAGGTAAGTGACGAATTCACAGTCCCTCTATGCCGGCTACACCATCGCGAACTCCACCGCTGCGGAAAGGAACTCACATGGTGGCAACAGCTCAATGTCGATCCGATGCCCATGGCCAAGCGGCTTTGGCAGCAAACTCGGCCTAATGGTAGCAAGCCCTCAACACATGAAAACACCTACGCAGACTAAGCGTAGCCGTCCGCCGAGATAGACAAGGAAAAGCAGCTGTTGTTGCGCAAGTTCTCAACGAGGTGTTGCCTGCAACCTTACCCGGCCAACGGGCTCACCGGGCGTCAGAATCAAATCGTCGGTATGCCCAAGGCGTCCAAAAAGAAATTAGCCCGCGGACTCTCCGGGGTGGTTCGGCTCGTCTCGACAGGAAGTCAACTGCGGCGAGCAGCAATGCGTCACCTCGACGGCATCGGCACCCGTTGAGCTGGAGATCGTCTGATCGGCTTCCAGCAGCAGTTCGATCTGTGGCACGAGCGCTTCTTGCTTTCGCAATCACGAGGTCGAGGGTTGCGCGGCAGCCACGCATTGAGGGAAGTCCGGAAAGGACGCGATGTAGCGGTGCTCACGTCACTGCGTATGTGGCCGGCCGAACGGGGGCGCGATGAACTGGTGAGCCAAAGCGCCGGCTGTTGTTGCGCTGAATGGCAGTGGGTGTTCGGGGTTGGATCAGAGCAGTTTTGAGGTCGGCTGACAGCGCCCCCGCAGCATCGCCGCGCATTTTTCCAACTAGTCGGGCTGCTCCGATCTTGCTCGGCGCTCATCAATGAGTTTGCGAAGGTATGCCCGAAATCTCATGCTACGGTGGCCTGCCTCACTTATCTCGGCTTCCTTGCGAAGGCATTCATCCCGCCAAGCGCCGGCTCTACCCGTCTCCACCTTGAGCTTGTCTAGAGCAAGCATCACATCGACCCATCCATCCAAAGAATCGTCGCCTTCCTCATATTTTGCAACCATTTCTTTCATGATCACGATCGACAGCATTTTCGCTTCCTTCAGTCGGTCGTCCAACAATGCGACGAACGTCTGGTTAAGCTCCTTTGCTTGCTCCCGAAACTCGCCGTCGGGAACCTCAGCTTTTGCCAGGGAGTAAGTATTTGCGACGAGGATGCAATATTCCTCAAGACACGCTTTCACTTCTCTCAGGTCCATGAATCCGTACCCAAATTTGACAGTCGGTGTACCTGACAAACCTTCCACGCGCTTCGGGTCAAAACAAGGACGCCCAGAAAGATTTCGGTGCAAATCGCAAACGGCGCCTTGTGGCTTGAGATCGAATCAAAACTGATAGTAGATTCAGCAAGGTCCGCTATTCGAAGGATCGACCGTGAACCGCTCGCTTGTAAGCACCCAATCCCTCCGACCGCCGAAACAGCTGGAAGCATTGTTCGATGACGTGCCCCTCGTCGGCAACGAGCGGCGTGAGGATTACAACGGTTTCTTCGCTGTGCTAGCAGCAGCAGAATCACCCTCTGATGCAATCGACTGGTTATTGCTCAAGGATCTCGTCGATTTATCTTGGGAGATCAGACGCGAACGACGGATACGAGCAGGCATCGTCAAATTGCACCAGGTTGCGGTCGTCTCGGATCTTTTGAAATCAACTTTCGGAACAACAGACATGTTACAGTCGGCTATGAATCGAATTTTTCATGCCGGCACTGAGGCACAATCATGGGCAAACGACGAGCAATCCCGAAAGAGCGTTGAACTCAAGCTGAAGGAAAAGGGCCATGATGCAGACTCAGTGTTGGCCCAAGCCTATCTGCGCGGCGTTCGCGACATAGACGCCATCGACAATCGAATCACAAGGTGTGAGGTCCGACGAAACGCTGTTTTGAAAGAAATCGCTCTCCGGAATGAGCGAAAGGCAAAGAAACTTGCAAGGACGTTGGATTTCGTTGAGGCCAAGCTCAGTGAAGCAGCCGAATAACGGCATGTCGTCCGATCGCCAGATCGCCGCCAACCGACGCAATGCTACGAAAAGCACCGGCCCGCGCACGATGATCGGCCAGGAAATATCGCGTCGAAATGCACGGCGGCACGGTTTAGCCGTTCATGTCGACGCCGATCCAGCCTTAAAAAGTGATCTCGATAAGTTGGCGCTGGCTCTATCCCTGTCGAGCGACGCGTATAACGTTAACGAACACGCACTCGAAGCTGCTGGAGCAGAGCTTGATCTCCTAAGGATTCGACAAATTCGCGCCTCCCTTCTGAATACTCTTAATTTTGATAGCCAGGCCACCCTGACCAAAATGACAGAGGTAAACGACAAGCTTGAAAAACTTGAGCGCTACGAGCGCCGCGCGTTTTCCCGGCGCAAGCGCGCCTTGCGCGAGTTGTGTTGGGTTCAGGACTAGCCGTACCGCACCAGTGCTGCAGAACAGCATCGCAGGATGCAGCGGGTCCCCTCCTATAAGCCTAAGGGCGCTGCCGTATAACGCAATGGACTTTCACTTTGCTCACCCAGTCAAGGCCGACAGGCCACTTTTTCAGGCGAGATCTTGTTCTTTCGCGGCGAACCTACGGCAGGCAAAATTTGTCATCGCCCAAACGTCACGAGGACAGCGGGCATCGGCGACGAAGTTGAAGTTGATGTTGTCGGCGCGTTCGACGTATCGGAAGCCGATTGTCTGTCGCGAATCATATCTGCAAATGGCGTAGGAGACCTCGGCTTCTGTTCAATCCCATCGATGCCACAGCCGCACACGGTGCAAAGTTCGTCGATGCTCAGTTCGCGAATTTGGCTGGTCATTGTCCCTCTCCGGTCATTCTGGGACGGGCGATGATCGCTCGTCATGCCCGATCAACCTAATCGGCAATTCGAGAGCACAATGTGAGGAGAATCACACTGAAACTCGCCGGCACTATCCGAGGCAAACGACTTTTTTTTGATTAGAACGATCCGCGCCTCTGCAATCTCCGAACTGGCCGACTGCAATATGAGACCGGGGCGCAGTGATCGCCTCACCTCTCCTTGTCGGACTCACCCCAGCCCCAGGGCCGAGACGACTAACGCTTTCGAACCGGAAGGCGACGTGGCATGCTCTCAGCCATGTAGTATCCGCACTGGTTGATGGTTGCCGGAGCCGTGTTGGTTGTGCTCGGATTTCTTGGCTTCGCATTTCAACGAAACAGGAACGGTAAACCGCCGTCTCGGGGCTGAAGGCGAGGCAATGATTCCAGAAAAGCGTTAACGCTGCCTGCGAAGATATGGATAGTCAGCGAGCCTCCCCATTTCGAGCATTACAGGGAGGCTCGCCCCTACTTTCTTCGACGAGGAGCCCACACCTCCGACCTCTCTCAGCCGCCAATTTCACCTGCCCTTTGCGATCTGGAAGAAGCAATAGCCGTTGACACCAATGTCCCTCGGCGCATCAGAATGGATCGGAGATGCCCCGCTTGGCATCAGACTCCAATCCTTCGCCTTGATGTGGACGGGCAAGCGTGCGCCTGGAGCCGTTGCTATCCGCAGAGACGGGTCGGCCTTATTGCGATACACGTCATAATGGATTTTGATTTTTGCGTTCATCTGGCGACGATAACGGCGCTGCCGTATACCGCAACGAAAGTTCGCTGTTAACCTCACCGGCACGCCTGGTGCCCGGGGGCTTCAGTTCTAGCTAGACCCCGCCGAATCCGGGATAGTGGATCTTGACGGGTTGCTGGGCAGATAGGCTGCGGCGGCTGGCAGGGCGATAGGACGGGGATGGTATGATGAAATCCCCGGCAGAACTGATAGCCGATGCCGAGCGCGCGCTTGGCCGGATGGAAAAGGGCATTCGGCAATCCACGACTACACGACCTTGCTGGCCGTGGTCAGCGGGTCCGGACGCCGAAACCGCAATTCCGGGAATGCATCGCATACTGCCGTATATTGGTGGTCTGGCAGACGACTTGCGAGCTTATCACTACGACGCTTCGCAGGCCGTGCGGCGGCTGGCGAACCCCTGAAAGATTCGCAGAATGTTAATTCATCCGCCCTAGCTTCCTATCAATCGCGGGCCTCGTAACTCACACCGCGATCGCATTGGTAAAGAACCCGCCGGTCAATGCCGGCGGGTTTCGCCTAGATCACTTCTTATCGAAGAAAAACGCCATGATGTCGTCAAGGACCACAACGCCCGTCAGGTAAATGACAGCCCCAAGGGCCATGAGCACGAGCGCGATCAGTACCGATAGAGGCATCGCCTCCCGCGGCGGCCTTAGTTTCATTACTCCCCCAAACTCCGGCCCGGCATCCAAAACCCAGATATTCGGAAGAAGCAAGCGCCGTGGCGTCGCAGGTAGCCCGTCGGTTCACGCTGGCTCAGGGGGCGCTGGGCCGCTTGCCGGTCGATCCTGCCTTAAATGTAGGCCGGAAAAACCCCGCCTGATGGGTATCACCGGGCGGGGTTCTCTCGGGGCTTGCGCCGCTCAGGACAGCGCGGTCGGATGATGTCAGATTTTAAACCGGGAACAAGTGGCAATGTGTGGGCTTTGATTGCCGTGCCGGGCCGCGCCCGGGACGGATACCCCCAAAACTCACGGCTCCTCGCTCACCTCTGGGCGTCGGGCCGTTTCTTTGGAACGATGCCGTCGGCTGCGACTTGGACTGGCGTGTGATCTTTCCCCCAAGATGCACAAGGCTATCTAATCCCTAGCCGAACGGCTCCAGCGCCCCCACGCTGGGGCCGTTTCTCTTTTAGGTACCGACAGTTCCCACCCCGTCTTCACGACGTCGCGCAGTCTTTATTAACGTTATTTACCCGATTGGCGTTAAGGTTTGATTACCAACCGGAGGATTCCCCATTCGCCAGCATCTTGCTTCGACCCCAA